>JAKLDZ010000484.1 GCA_022703255.1 Myxococcota bacterium
CTCCCGTCACCGTCCTGCCCGTCGTCCTCGCCCTCGAATCCATCACCGGTCAACCCGACCCCGACGTCGCCCCCATCCAGGTCGCCGACGATCTGCGCCAGGCCCTCACCGACCACCTCGCCAACCTCCCCGAAGTCTCCGAAGACGACTTCCTCTCCCCTTCCACCCGCGTCGAGGTCATCGACATCGCCGTCGACCTGCTCCGCGCCTTCCGCGCCGCTCGCTCCGGCCAGTCTCTCGATGGCGTCCAAGGCCACATCGAACCCGTCGTGCGCGTCCCCGATGAGCTCGACAACGACACGCCTCCTGCCGCCGAAGACGCCGACGAAGACGGCGACGATCCCCAACAGGACGATCCGCCTACTCGATCGTGAACGAGACGCGCGCAGTCTGATCCGCCTCGATCCGCACTCCCTGCGATAGCGTCTTGCCCCCTTCGGTACGACACGTGACCCGGTGGTTCCCCGCCGAAAGCTGGATCCCTCCCACCGGCGTCGACCCGTGCGCTCGGCCGTCCACCGACACCGTGCAGTACCCTCCGCGCGAACCCACGTTGAGCTTGCCCGTTCCCACCGCGACCGGAGGCTTGTCCGGAACCTCGTCGTACGGGTTCTTCTCCCCCCCCGCCTTGTCCCGCTCCAGCGTCACCGACAGCGCCTTGGTCTCGTTCGGCCCCACGATGAACGCCTGGCTGCTCGCCTTGTACCCCTGCGCTGCCACCGTGATCCGATGCTCCTCGTTCGGCGTCACCCCCTCCACCGTCGGCCCCGTCACCGGCTTGCCGTCCAGCACCAGATACACGTTCGGTACATTCGCCGTCACCGTCACCTTCCCCGTCCCCTTCGACAGCACCGCCCGAACCGTCGTCGACGGCTTGTCCGCGGTCAGCGTGATCTCCTGACGCTCCGACGCGAACCCTTCCTTGGTGACCTTGACCTGCAACGCCGAGCCCAGCGGAAGCTTGTCGATCGTCGCCGGCGTCTTCTCCGCGCGCAGATCACCGTTGATCACGATCGACGCCTCGGAAGGATCACTCTCGATGCGCAGCGACCCGAGGCGAGGCGCGGTGTCCGCGGAGGCGGATGCCGAAGCCGAAGCCGACGCGGGCGCCGACGACAGGCGACCCATCGCGAAGAAGCCGCCCACCGCCAGCGCGGCGATCGCGGCCGCGATCCCGACCACCAGCGGCGTGCGGCTGCGTCGCTGCCCGCCGCCGGCGATCGACGCCACCGCCCCCGGAACGGACCCCGAGTTGGTCTGGCCACTCTGGCTGCTGATGTCCGGGACGTCGAACGACCCCGAGTGGTGCGCCTGCGCCGCGATGATGTCGGCGAGCTGCTTCACGTCCTGCAACGCCATCTTCTGGGCCGCGATGCGCTCGGCAAACAGCACGTTCATCCAGCGGCCGAGCGCGATCTCGGAGGCCGCCACGCGCTCGTCGCGGATGTACGACTCGAGGTCGGCCTGCAGCTCGCGCGCGCTCTGATAGCGGAAGGAACGGTCCTTCTCGAGGGCCCGCATGACGATGGTCTCGAGCCGCTTGGGATAGGCAGGCCGGATCACGCTGGGACGCGGGTACTCGCGATCGACGATCAGTCGCAGCGTCTCGACCTCGTTCGCCCCCTTGAACAGACGCTTGCCCGTCGTGAGCTCGAACAACATGATGCCCGTGGCGAAGATGTCCGTGCGCCAGTCCACCTCCTCACCGCGAGCCTGCTCGGGCGACATGTACGGCACCTTGCCCTTGAGCCGCCCCGACAGCGTGTCCTCCCCCACCGGACGATAGCCGCTCTTCGCGATCCCGAAGTCCACGACCTTGATGTCGCCCGTGTACGTGATCAGCACGTTCTGCGGCGAGATGTCCCGATGCACGATGTTGAGCTGCGTGCCGTCGATGTCCCGCTTCTCGTGCGCGTACGCCAGCCCCGCACACGTCCCCAGCACCACCGTCAACGCATGCTCCAACGGGAACTCGTTCATCCCCCGCGCACGCATCTGCCGCACGATGGAACGCAGATCCTCGCCCTGCACGTACTCCATCGCGATGTAGTACGCGTCGTCCACGAAGCCCACGTCGAAGATCTGCGTGACGTTCGGGTGCGAGAGCGTCGCGGCGATGCGCGCCTCGTGCAGGAGCATGTCGATGAACGCCTGATCGCGGGTCATCGACGGCAGGATGCGCTTGATGACGACGAGCTTCTCGAAGCCCGCGACGGAGCGCTGCAGCGCGAGGAACAGCTCCGCCATCCCCCCGGTCGCGAGCTTGCGCAGCAACGTGTACTTGCCAAACCGCTTCGGCATCCCCTCGGCGTCGGCCGAGGACATGCTGCCTTTGCCGGGCGGATTGGCTGGTTGCGTCATGCGACGGTCCTCGATCTGGTCTGCTCGCGGCGAGCGCCCGCGCGGCCCGATGGCTCGGGGCTCGACGTGTTCTTCATGCTGACACGGCGGGCGTCGCGCGGCACTCCAACGCTAGACCGCACGCCTCCACCGGTCAACCGAGGCACGCCGTCCCCTCGCATGCTACAAGCCGACCATGTTCCGCCGGCCGCCTCGACCCCTGCTGCCCTTCCTCGCCTCCCTCGCCCTCGCTTCGACCGCCTCCACCGCGCTCGCTGCGCCCCCCTCCTTCGTCATCCATCCCTACCTCCAACACCTCAGCCCCGCGGAAGTCACCGTCCGCTTCGAGCTCGCCACCGATGCCCCCGCATCCGTCGAGGTCCGCTCCGGCGACACCCCCGCATCCCGAATCGAATCCCCCGCATCCCGCTTCCACTCCGTCACCCTCCGCGGCCTCCAACCCGCCACCTCCTACAGCTACTCCGTGCGCAGCGGCGACCTGTCCAGCGATGCCGCGACCTTCACGACCTCGCACCACGAACCCGATCGCCCCTTCTCCTTCGTCCTGTACGGCGACAGCCGCTCCGGCTCCACTCCCCACGGCGCCGTCGCCCGCGCCATCGAAGCCTCCGCCTCCGACTTCCTCGTCGGCACCGGTGACGTCGTCGTCACCGGGGGCGACCGCAACGCCTGGCTCGAGTTCTTCGCGATCGAACAACGCCTGCTCTCCGATCGCTGCCTGTTCTCCGCCATCGGCAACCACGAGCTCACCTTCCCCCTCAAGAGCCGCGGACCGTGGATCGACTACTTCGCCGTCGACCGCAACGATCGCTCGACCTCGTGGTTCTCCTTCCGCTGGGGGAACACCCGGTTCCTCGTGCTCGACGCCATGGATCGGTGGAATGATTCGCAAGCCGAATGGTTGCGGGCCGAGCTGACCAAGGCCGACACCGAGCCCGGGATCGCGCACCGCTTCGTGGTCATGCACCACTCTCCCTTCTCGTCCGGCCCCCACGGACCGAACCGCCCGTTCCTCGAAGCGGGCATGGTCGACGAGCTGGTGCGCCACAAGGTGGAGCTCGTGATGGCCGGGCACGATCACATCTACGAGCGCGGCGAGGCGCGCGGCATCAAGTACATCATCTCCGGCGGCGCCGGCGCCCCGCTCTATGCCTACAAGCGGGGACCCGGATCCCTCGCCGGCGTGTCCGCCTACCACTTCGTGGACATGCACGTCGACGGCGACCTGGTTACCGCCGTCGCTCGGCGCACCGACCGCAGCGTGATCGAGGAGGTGTCGTTCCGGGGGACCGGCGCGTGGCAGGCCCCCTTGGCCGCGGCCGCCTCGGCCTCCGCCCCCGCCCCGACCGCCTCCGGACCCGTGGTGTCCGCCGCAGGGCCGGATCTCCCCGGCTCCCGCGAGTCGCGCTGCGCATGCTCCCTGCCCGGAAGCCCGGCCCCGTGGGGCCCCTGGCTCACCCTCGCCCTGCCCTTCGCCCCCCTGCTGCGCCGACACCGCTACCGCCGCGCTTGATTCCAGCCCCGCTCCTCCGATAGGCTTTTCGTCCCATGCGGCTCGCACCCTGCATCGTCGTGATCACCCTTCCGCTCCTCGCGGGGGGCTGCGCTACCTACCTCGATGACGTCAACCGCGCCGAGGCCCACTCCGCCAACAACGAGCACGAGCGCGCTCTCGCCCTGTTCCGCGTCACCGAGCCGGACCTCGACTCGCTCAGCTACGTGGACCACACCCGCTACTGCTACCTGCGGGGCATGAACGACTACCGGCTCGGCAAGGCCTTCCGCGCCGACGCGCGCCACTGGCTCGCCCTCGCCAAGGCCCTCGAGGACAAGCAGCCCGGCGGCCTGAAGGAAGAGTGGAAGGAGCGGCTCGACAAGGCGCTCGACGTGCGCCTGATCGAGAAGGCCAAGGCGGCGCCGAGGCCGGCGGCCGCACCTGCCGCCGCAGCGGCGGCACCGGCAGCGGCGAAGCCCGCCCCGGCAGCGGTGGCGGAG
>JAKLDZ010000485.1 GCA_022703255.1 Myxococcota bacterium
CTTCTCCAGTTCGCTCGCGCGCGCCATGGACCAGGTCGCGGCCGGCCACCAGTTCGCGCACAGCGAGCTGGCGCGCAACCTGTCCGGGGAGTTCGACGCGCTCGGCACCATCCGCCGCGGCGAGCACGTGACCGACGTGAGGGGGATTGAAGCTCCCGCCGAACACGGCCACCGCCGGCCCCGTCACGAACCTTTGCCTCCCTGGATCGTCATGCGCGCGGTGCCCATGGGCTGCCCGACGATCTCGCTCATCACCGCCGCGCCGTCAGCGCCGTAGATCGTCGCGCGAACCTTGTCGCCCTCCTCGGTCAACAGCGCGACCCCGCCTCGCGGGTGAGGAGCCGGTCCGGGACTGAGGAAGCAGCGCACCCCGACCCGATGGATGACCGGCTCCGCACTCCTGCCGAAGACCAGCAGCGACGCGGGCAACATGTCCTCCTCGTCGAGCAGCGCCTTGTCGTGGATCAGCACGGCGACGATCGTGTCGAACATCTCGATCGTGCGCGCGGTCGGTCCCGGCAGACACTCGAGGAGCTTGAGCCGCTGACGACGTCGCTCGGTGTCGAGGAACGCGTCGATCTGCTCATGGGTTCCCCCCGCGCACGCCACGGACGCGCGGTGCCAGACCGCGTCGTCGGATGGATCCCCCTTGACGAGCTCCACCGCCCATCGTCCGACTACGTCGTCGAGCGCTCCGTCGACGCCGAGATAGACGACCCGGTCCGGCGCCAGTTGGTCGAGGACGAACTCGGCGCGCTTGCGCAGGGCGGCGAGGTCTCGACGTGCGGGGCCGATCAGGCACAGGCGCATGGGAAGGGCAGCGTACCACAGCCCGATGCCGGGCAACCATTCTCCCGGCACTCCGCATCACACGCTCCCTTCCCCCGCCGTCCCGTCACCCCTCCATCAACGGGCCGAACATCGTCAGCCCGCCGATCGCAAAGACCACGTCGAACACCGTCATGAGCATCAGGTAGTCGAGCAGCTCCGGCAAGGACGCCCCGCCGAACAGATCCCGCGTCGCCGCTACCGCCGCCAGCAGCGTGGGGAGCAGCAACGGGAACATCACGCTGGCCAGGACCAGATCGCGCGCGCGGGTTCGGACCGTCATCGCGCCGAACAGCGATCCGGTCAACGCGATCCCCGGAGTCGCAGCCAGCGCGATGAGCAGCAGCGCCGGGGCGGTGGCAGTGAGGTCGACGGAGAAGAGGATGGCGACCACGGGGACGACGATCGCCTCGACGACGCAGAGGAAGGCGAGGGTGCTGAGGGCCTTGCCGGTGAAGATGGCGCTGCGGGCCACCGGAGCGACGAGCAGCCCGCGCAGCGCACCTTCTTCGCGCTCGCGGTGCCAGCTCTTGCCGACGGCGAGCACGGCGGCGAAGGCGACGGCGAGCCAGATGACGGCCGGTGCGACACGCGTGGCGGAGTCGGGGCCGGAGTGCAGGGAGACGGACGCGGTGACGGCCACGAGGGCTGCGAAGAAGCCGGTGGTGGTCGTGATCTCGCCCGTGCGCACCTCGATCAGCAGGTCCTTGCGCAGGACGATCGCGGTCTGCCGGAACCAGTTGGGGAAGAGCTGCGGAGCAGGCGGGGGTGGGCGCTCGTGAACGCTTCCGTCCGCTCCTGCGCTGCGAAGAGGACTCACGGGTGGAACCGCTGGCTCACTCGCACTTCCCGGCGTTGCACGTGGGCTTGTTGGAGGGACAGGCGCTCCCGCACCCGCCGCAGTTCTGCGGGTCCTTCTGCAGATCCGCCTCGCAACCATCGGTGCCGACCAGGTTGCAGTTGCCCCAGTTCACTTCGCACCCCGTCGGATCGCAGAACCCGACGACGCAGCTCCAGCCCGAGGCGTGCATGCCGGTGCAGAGCTTGTTGCACCCGCCGCAGTGGCTCACGCTCGAGTTGATGTCGGTTTCGCAACCGGTCGCGATGCTCGTGTCGCAGTCGCCGTACCCGGTGTTGCAGGCGATGCCGCAGACCCCGGTGTTGCAGACGGGGCTGGCGTTGGCGCCCCCGGAGCAGGGCTTGTTGCATCCGCCGCAGTGGCTCGTGCTGATCTTGGTGTCGGTCTCGCAGCCGGTCGACACCAGCAGGTCGCAGTTGCCGAAGCCCGACGCGCACGAGGCGATCCCGCAGGCGCCGTTGACGCAGTTGGGCGTACCGTGGGCCACCGTGCAGATGTTGCCGCAGCTTCCGCAGTTGGCGGTGCTCGTCGCAGTGCTCGTCTCGCAGCCGGCCGCCGCGGTGCAGTCGGCGAAGCCGGTCTTGCAGTCGTACCCGCAGATGCCGGCCACGCACTTGCGCGTGCTGTTCGCGGGCTCGGCGCACTCCGTGCACGAGGCTCCGCAGTTCAGCGGATCGGTGTTCACCGAGGACTCGCAGCCGTTCGCGAAGTTGTCGTCGCAGTTGCCGTAGGAGGCGAAGCAGTTGATGGCGCAGCTGGTGCCGTTGCACGACGCCGTGCCGTTCTGAGAGCCGCACACCTTGTTGCACCCGCCGCAGTTCGACAGGGAGGTGAGCGGAGCCTCGCAGCCGTTGGGATCCAACAGGTCGCAGTCGCCGAACCCGCCGGAGCACCCGGTCACGTTGCAGGCTCCCGCCACGCACGACCAGGTGGCGTTGCTGCCCTGGCACTTGACGCCGCACGCGCCGCAGTTACCGACGCTGTTGGTGATGTCGACCTCGCAGCCGTTGAGCATGCTGCCATCGCAGTTGCGGTGGTTGGCGTCGCACACGGTGCTGCACACGCCGTTGGTGCAGAGGCCCGTGCCGCCGGCCGAGGAGCAGACGTTGCCGCAGGTGCCGCAGTTGAGCGGGTCCGACAGCAGGCTCGCTTCACAGCCGTCGTCCAGGTTGCCCGCCTGCAGGCCGTTGCAGTTGCCGAAGTTCGTCTTGCACTGGTAGTTGCAGACGCCGCTCGTGCAGCTCACCGAGGAGGTGTTGAGCGTGTCGCACGCGAACCCGCAGCCGCCGCAGTTGGCCTTGTCGCCCGGGTCCGCCTTGATGTTCGTTTCGCAGCCGTCACGCGCCGAGTCGATGTCCTGGTGGCTCGGGTCCTCGCAGTTGGTGTAGCCCGAGTCGCACGTGGGAACGCACTGCTCCGCCACACACTGCGGCGAGCCGTGCACCGAGGGACACGCAGCGTTGCACGCGCCGCAGTGAAGCGCCGTCGTGCGCAGATCCGTCTCGCACCCGTCGCCGTCCTGCATGTTGCAGTTGCCGAACTTGGGCACGCACGATGCCAGCTTGCACACGCCCGCAGCACACTCGGCGATCCCGTTGACGTAGTCGTCGGAGCAGTTGTTGCCGCAGCCGCCGCAGTTCACCACCGTTGTGATGTCCGTCTCGCAACCGTTCGACGCGTCGCCGTCGCAGTCCTTCTTCCCCGTCTCGCACATGTCCGGCGCGCACTGGCCGTTGAGGCAGGTCATCTTTGTCGCCCCGGGCTGCAGCGGACACACGTAGCCGCAGCTCCCGCAGTTGTTCACGTCGTTGTTCGTGTCCACCTCGCACCCGGTCTCGGGCTTGGTGTCGCAGTCGGCGTACGGCGAGTTGCACGACCCGATCCGGCAGGTGCCGTCCAGACAGTCACCCAGCGCGTTGATCGGGTTGCACGTCGTCCCGCATGTCCCGCAGTTCTGCGGCGTGTTCAACGCCGTCTCGCATCCGTCGTCCCACTTCGGCGCGTTGCAGTCTCCCCACTTCGGCGCGTCGGGCGTGGCATCCGCGTTCGAGTTGGGGTTGATGAACTCGCACTCCTTCACGGCACAATGGTCGCTGCTGCACTTCTCCACGGCGTGCGGCAGGTCGCACGGCGAACACACGCCCGGATCGCATCCCCACTCGGGCAACGCGTTCGACACGCACTTGCCTTCGCACAGCTTCGTCCCTGGGAAACACTCCTGCTGCTCGGTCTGCACATCCCCAGCTTCCTTCACGTCCGGGGCCACGTCGGGCTTGACCCCATCGGTCGAGGTGTCCGCCTCCGCCGACTGATCCTTCGGCTGGATCACGTCGGGTGCGGAGCCGCCGGCTCCTCCGAGGCCGCTGTCGTGCGACGGCGGGGCAAATGCCCCTTCCCCCTCTGTGTTCAGCATGCAGCTGACCGAAGCGAGGATGGAAACCATCCCCCAGGCCGCAGCAGTGACGTAAGAACGTGCGAGTGCCATGCGTGTTGTCCCGTCGGGCAAGTGTGCTCCCGCCAGCATACACCGGCTGCCGCACCCTTGGCGACCGCGCTTGGAGCCAACCCAGGTTCGCTCCATGGTCCCCAAGGCATCCCCTCGCTTCCGAGTCCACCAGGCAGAGAGCGTTCGCGGTGGTCGGCC
>JAKLDZ010000486.1 GCA_022703255.1 Myxococcota bacterium
GTGCCACCGCAGATCGAGTGGCGGGAGGGTCAGATTCGGACGCTTTCGTTGGAGAAGAACTCTGCGGCGCTTACGAAAGCGTCGCAGGCGACGCTCGAGGTGGCGCTGCAGGCGCTGGTGGACTACCCGGACACCAAGGTGCTGATTTCGGGGCACACCGACGACAAGGGGCCACCGGCGCTGAACAAGACCCTGGCGGAGCAGCGCGCCAAGAGCGTGCTCGACTATCTCAAGCGCAAGGGGATCGCGGAGGAGCGTCTCGAGGCGCAGGGCTTCGGCTCCGAGCGTCCCGTGGACACGAGCGGAACCGAGGAGGGGCGCGCGAAGAACCGTCGCATCGAGATGGTCATTGCGCGCATCTCCCCGCCGCCCGCCGCTTCGTCTTCTTCTGCGCCCGTCCCGCCTCCCGCTCCGCGTCCCTGAACCACTTCCACGCGCGTTCCGTGTCTCGTGCACGGTGCTGGACATCGGCTCATCTCACGCAGTCTCTCGGTCATGCCTCTCGCGGAGCATCGGTTCGCAGGTCCGGCTGCGCCGTCGGAACGAGGCAGGTGCGTCTCGTCGGCAGGTTTCTCCTTGACGCCCAGGCGGGATCGCGTCTGGTAGCAGCATCGCCTCGCTTCACCCCACGGAGTTCCCTTCCATGCGCAGCCTGTACTGGTCCCTGCCCTGTCTGTCGTTCCTGCTCATCGCCTGCTCCGACGACGCATCCACGCCTTCGAACAACGGGGCGGGCGGCGAGGCGGGTGCGGATGCGGCACCCCCGGACAGCGCCGCAGCCGAGGCCGCATCGGAAGCCTCCCTCGACAGCTCGAACCCGACGGATGCGTCCACCGACGCAGGCGAGTCCGACTCCTCCGACGGCGCCGTGCTTCCGGACGCGTCCGAGACCGGTGTCGATGGCAGCATAGACGCACCGGACGACGGCTCCTCGGTCTGGCAGGAGCCGGCGGGAAACATCATCGTCAACGGTGGCTTCGAGGTGTGGACGGGAGACGTGCCGCAGGCGTGGCTGGGGAACACCTCGACGGTGGACACGTCGCTGGTGACGAAGAGCACCGACACCAGCCACGGACCGTTCGCGCTCCGCGTCGGAAACCCCTCCGACGATCATGTGCGTCTCTCGACTGCGCCGCAGAGCGTGAAAGCGGGACGCTACGACTGCACCTACCGGGTGAAGGGGCACGGGCAGATTCGCAACGCGCATTACCACGGAACGAGCGGCAACGGATTCTCGTCGTATCAGCCGAGCGGATACCACACCATCCAGGGGGACTGGCAGACAGTGGCTTATCAGCTCACGCTCCCGGTGGATGTGGACGGTGTATTCGAGCTGATCTTCTCGATCCGGAGCACGGATCCTGCTCAAGGGGATCTGGTGATCGACGACGTGGCGTGTGTTCGACAGCCCTCGCCCTGCGACAGCCAGCCGTGCGGGAGCTGGGCGCAGTGCGACGTCGTGACGGGCGACTGCGATCCGTTGCCGGGGCTGTGCGGGGACGCGTCGGACTGCTGGTCCTGGGAGACGTGCAACGCGTCGCACGTGTGCGAGCTGCAGCCGGGCAAGTGCGGTCAGACCGTGGATTGTGCGGGGACCCCGTCGACGCCGGTGTGCGATCCCGCGACCCACTCCTGCGTCGCCGGAGATCCCTGCGCCGGCGTCAGTTGCCCGACCTGGCAGGTGTGCGATCCGAAGCAGGGCAAGTGCGTGCTGGCCGAAGGCGCCTGCGCCACCACCGCAGACTGCCTGCAAGCGAAGCCCGCGTGCGACAAGGCCTCCCACCTGTGCCAGCCGGTGGAGCACGCGTCGAACATGGTTCCCAACGGCGGCTTCGAGCAGTGGGGGGACGACGGCTACGGCCATCAGATCCCGCTGTACTGGATGGGCACGGACTTCGGATCGGACAACACGGGGGCGAACGAGATCCCGCCGAGCAAGGTGCTGCCGTACGCGACGTCGGTGCACAGCGGAGCCCTTGCGTGTCAGCTGGTCCAGACCGGGATTGCGGAGCGGTTCACCTCCGAGGGGTTCGCTCTGCCGGTGGGGACCTACACGTGCGCGTACTGGGTGCGCGGGCACGGACAGATCCGGCATCGGGTCTACAGCAAGGCGGGGTGGAGCACGTACGTGGACTTCGTGCCGATCGACTCGGCCGACTGGGTGCAGCAGACGTTCAAGCTGCAGGGCAACACGACGCAGGTGCGGCTGATCTTCTATGCGAGCTACACGCAGACCGATCGGGATCACATCCAGATCGACGACGTGGTCTGCACCCGCGACTGAGGGGCGCTCACCTCCCCATCCTGCGCACCACCGCTTCCAGCGCGTCGATCAACCCTGGCTCGGTGTTCGGGCATCGCGCTCTGCGGAGCTCGAGACCCGCTTCGGACGCCAGCTCTCGCGCTTCGATGTCGAGATCGTAGAGGGTCTCCACGTGGTCGGCGAGGAAGCCGATCGGCGCCACGATCACGCCCTTGGCGCCGGTGGCCTTCACGCGCTCGAACACCGTGGGAAGGTCGGGGCCGAGCCAGGCCTCGCGGGTCATGCCCTGGCTCTGGAAGGTGAGGATCGAGGGCAAGGCGTCGCCGGCGAGACGCTCGATCACGGCGTGGGCGGTCTTCTCCACCAGGGAAGGGTAGGGGTCGCCGGCCTCGATGGTGCGCATGGGGAGGCTGTGCGCGGAGGGGAGCAGGACCCAGCTGGAGCGTTGGCGCGGGTCGAGATCGCGCAGTTGCTCGCGCACGAGGGAGGCGAAGGTGTCGATGAGCGCGGGCTCGTCGCCGATGCAAGGAGCCACGATCAGTTCGGGTGACGACACGCCTTCTGCGGACAGCTCCCTGGCGGCCTGGCGCAGCGCAGCCTCGTAGATGAAGGCGCTGTGCGGGGCCATGACGATCGTGAGCAGGCGGTTGATCCCCCGTGCGGCGGTCTCGCGCAGGGTCTCGTGCAGGTAGGGGTGCCACATGCGCATCGCGACGAAGGCGGGGAGGCCGAAGCGTTCCGACAGCAAGCGCGCCTGCTCGCGCGTGGTGTCGAGCAGCGGGGAGCGTCCGCCGATCGCCGCGTAGCGGCGCTGCACCTCGCGCACGAGCTCGGGGGGCGTGGGGCGGCCGCGACGGATGTTCGCGAGGAACTCCGGGAGCTGGTCGATCGTTTCGGGGCTTCCGTGGGCGACGAGGAGGATGGCGTCGGTCATGGTTTGCCTCGGGGGCTCAGGACGCGGGGACAGCGCGTCGCGATCGGAGGGACGGGCTCTGGGTGTGCACGAAGTCCACCAGTGCGGCGACCTCGTCGGGGGGCACGTCGGGAGTGATGCCGTGGCCGAGGTTGAACACGTGCCCGGGTCGGCCTGCGGCCTGCGCGAGCACCTCGCGTGCCTTGCACTGGATCACCTCGCGGGGAGCGATCATCACGGCGGGGTCGAGGTTGCCTTGCACGGCCTTGTGGAATCCGACGCGACGCCAGGCGTCGTCGAGGCGCACGCGCCAGTCGATGCCCATGACGGTGCCGCCGGCGCGCGCCATCGGATCGAGCAGCGCGGGGTTGCCGGTTCCGAAGTGGATCACGGGTACGCCGGTCGTCTCCAGATCCGCGAGCAGCGTGCGCATGTGGGGCGCGACGCTGCAGGCGTAGTCGTCGGGGCCGAGGGCGCCGACCCAGGAGTCGAAGAGCTGCACGGCCTGGGCGCCCGCCTCGATCTGCGCGCGCAGGAAGCGGCGGACGACCTCGGTGAGCTTGCCCATGAGCCGGTTCCAGGCCTCGGGCTCGGCGAGCATGAGCCTGCGTGTCCTGGCGAACTGCGAGGATCTGCCCCCTTCGACGAGATAGCTGGCGAGGGTGAAGGGGGCGCCAGCGAAGCCGATCAAGGGCACCTGCAGCTCACTTCGGAGGATGCGAATGGCCTGCAGCACGTAGCCGAGCGACTCGTCGGGATCGACGAGGCGGAGGCGATCGATGGCGTCGAGATCGCGGATGGGGTGATGGATGACGGGGCCTTCGCCGGCGGCGAACTCGAACGGGGCGCCCATGGGCTCGAGGGGCAGGAGGATGTCGGCGAAGACGATGGCGGCATCGAGACCGAATCGCAGGGGTTGGAGCGTGACCTCGGCGGCGAGCTCGGGGGTGCGGCAGAGCTCGAGCATCGAGTAGCGTGCGCGCAGGGCGCGGTACTCGGGCATGTAGCGTCCGGCCTGGCGCATGAACCAGACGGGGGTGGAATCGACGGGTTCGAGACGGCAGGCGCGCAGGAAGCGGTCGTTCATGGGGGGGCTCGGGGGAAGGTCGACAAGCGGGATGGGGGGTCAATCTGGAGCATCCGGGGG
>JAKLDZ010000487.1 GCA_022703255.1 Myxococcota bacterium
GTCCACAAGCTCGAGAGTTCTGATCCCTCGGCTCAGGGACAGGTCTGGATCGCGGCGGAGGTCGACGGGCAGGTCCGGATGGTCGTCGTCGTGCTCGAGAGCGACGACTACCAGCGGGCAGTCGCCGCGCACGGGCAGCAGCTTCCGGTCCGGCTCGTCGGGGAGCTGCGGCGTGAGGGAAGAACGCTGAAGCTCACCAATCCGCGGGAGTTCGCCGCGCTCGCGCTTCCCGACTGAAGGCCTCTCCCCAGCCGGCGCAACAGATCGGTCGACTCGCTGCTTCGCGGACTCTGCCCCTGCCCGGGCACGGGTCGGGCAGCCTTGGCGGACGAAAAGACCGCGGTGGAGGGGAGCGGCGCCGGTGGATCCCTCGGAACGCGTTGCCTGCCGCACGAGCACAACCACCCGCCGGACCTTGTGGAGAAGGCGACGGTGACGCTCATCCGGCAGGTGGGGATGCTGGCGGAGGAAGCCACTCCTCCGAAGAAGAGGCTACGCCGCCTGCCCCTCTCGGGCCCCGACCTCGCAGCCCAACGCCTCGTGGTGGTTCAGTTGCTGAGTGAGCAGATGACGAGCCCGCCCCCGAATGCCCCCTGCGCGACGTCGTAGACTCCCGGTTTGAAGGTGACGCCTTGCGGGTCGATCAGCGCCCCGTAGACCGCGCCCGCCAGGACGACATCCGTGCTCGCTCCGGGAGCCACGGTCGCCGTGGCGACAGGCTCGGGCTTGAGTTGGCTGGCGTTCAGACTCTTGACCACGAGCGGCACGTTCCCGGTGTTGCGGATCGAGAGCGGTCCAGTGCCGTAGGACAGACATACGCCCTGCATTCCGCCCGAGGAGTTCATCAGGTCGACCGGCGCCCCGGCCACGGAGGCCTCGAAGTCGGCGAGCAGCGCATTGAGCCTGATCGTGAACGTCAGCGACACGTCAATGTCGGTGTTCGTGTCGTCACGGGTCTTTCCGTTCAATGACACGACCGCCTGGTTCGGGCCCATGGGCAGCACGGGAAGGTGACCGACGCCCGAGAGATTCGTGCCGTGGACGACCCTGACTCGGAGCACGGTCTCGATCGCGCTCGCCGACGCGGGCTCGAGCGAGGAGATGCTCGCCGGTGCGACCTCGAACGCCGTCCCGTCGGAGCTCAGGCTGACGTCGGTGATCGGAAAGTCGCCGGCGTTCTTCAACAGGAACAGGAAGTCGTCGCTCCCCTTCAGATCCCCCATGTCGAACGAGGCCGGCGCTCCGGCATCCGCGCCGGAGGTGTCCGCGGGGTGAGTGCCGGGCCACGAAGCCGCAGCGGCGTTCTGCGGCTGTGAGCCGACCTGCATCCTGGAGACGGCGAACGCTCCGGGGGATCTGCCCGGCTGCGGCGTGGTCGAGGTGGGAGCCGGCGTCGCAGGCGACGCAGGCTCCTCCGAGGAACCGCAACCAGGCGCTGCGCCCGTCGCGATCACGGCGACACCCACCGCAAGAGTCCGAACCCAGCCAGACATGTACGCGTTCATCGTCACCTCGGAGGCGAGGATACAACGTCGGCTCCGTGGGGAGAATCATCTTGGGGCCCGGCGGGGGGAACAGCCCTGCCGGACGCCAACCACCCGCAGTCTCAACACCAGCGCACCGGGTTGCCAGCCTCGATCGACGCACGAAAGAGCACGCGCAGCGCAGAGATGATGTGGGCGTGGTCGTCGGACGACAGCGCGCGCTGCTCGACCCGAAACCTCCGTTCCGAGCTGGTGAGCGACCCGATGGGCGAGCTGAACTGCAGGCTCGCGCCCGTCGCGATGTCGGTGAGGAGCACGTTGTGCTTGTCGGGACAGCGGGCGCAGCAGTACGGAGCGTGTTTCTGGGTGAAGTGCGACGAGCGGAAGAGCGCGCGGTCGATGTCATCGTCCGCTGCGCGAACCGCATCGTCGCGCACGAAGAACCCTCGGAGGTCCAGCCCGGCCCGCATGCGTGCGTGCCCCTCGAGGATGAGCTCCCCTTCCCAAGCCTCGATGTGGTGCTAGACCACCTCGCGTGACTCGTCGTCGACGAGCACAGTCGCAACGACCTCCGGCAGCAGTGCCTCGAGCAGCTCGAGCTCCAGCATCGCCAGCGGCGCCTTCTCCGGTGCGACGCTCCCGCCGTTCGCATCCGGGATGGCGGCGGTCAGCACAGGAAACCTCTGAGCTCCGAGCGCTCGCAACGTCTGCTCAAAGCGTCGAACACCGTGCCGGTTCGATATCCACTCACAAGCCTGCTCCATGTCCTCGTGTTCGCACGCGTCGAGGGGCCACTCGTGGAACGCCATGTCTTCCTCGAGCGTGGTTCCCGCACATTCGGGCGCGGTTGGACACGGCCACCCATCCTCGTCGACCCCGACCCGCTCGATCGGGAACGGCGGCGGGCGGCATTTGCCGTCCCGAAGGCAGTTGCACATGACGCTGGCGTCGAGTCCCATCGGAGCGGCGACATGATATCACGACGTCCCGACGGGGCGAGGGTGGCGGCCGCGCGAGCAGAACCCCGGAACGGGGCAGCGCGGAACTGCGATCGAGGCGGTGTCCCCAGGCACGGAGAGCTCGGCCGACGCGACTCCTCTCCCCCTCGGGCGCAACACGCCGACCCGCCGAGCCCGGGACGTTTTCCTCGCAACGACACCTCACGTCGCTTCCGAACCACGCGCTCCCCAGCCTCCCTTGAACCTCCCGCCCCACCCGCGTACCATCGCCGCAACCATGGCCCACAAGCGTGCTGTCCTCGCACAGCTTTCCCGCTCCGAGCTCATCGACCTCGCCGCCCGCTTCGATCTCCAGGTCGCCGACAAGCGCGTCCGCGACCAGCTCATCGACGCCCTCGCCGCCTCCCGCAAGGCAGCTCTCCCCGAGCTGCTCGCTGGCATGAGCCGCGACCGCCTCAAGGAGCTCTGCCTCGCCCTCGACCTCGACACCAGCGGACGCGAGAAGGCCGTGTTCATCGATCGTCTCGCAGGGGTTGCCCCACCGCCCGCGATCGAGAAGCCCGAGAAGCCTGCCCCGGTCTCGTCGAAGCGCTCCCCGGCCAAGAAGAACGGCGGCGATCTCGGCTTCGAGGCTACCCTCTGGCTCGCGGCCGACAAGCTGCGCAACAACATGGACGCCGCCGAGTACAAGCACGTCGTGCTCGGGCTCATCTTCCTCAAGTACATCTCCGACGCCTTCCAGGAGCGCTACAACCAGCTCCAGCTCGAGGTCGCCGACGGCGCCGACCCCGAGGATCCGGACGAGTACAGCGGGCACAACGTCTTCTGGGTCCCGCGCGAGGCGCGCTGGGAGAAGATCCAGGCCAATGCCAAGAAGCCCGAGAACGGCAAGGTCATCGACGACGCGATGACTGCCATCGAACGCGATAACCAGACGCTGAAAAGCGTACTGCCGAAGGACTATGCGCGACCAGGCCTCGACAAGCAGCGCCTCGGGCAGATCATCAACCTGGTCAGCGACATCGCCTTTTCCACGACGCCCATAGCGGGCGGCGGCAGCACCACCGACCGCGCCAAGGACACCCTGGGTCGCGTGTATGAGTACTTTCTCGCGCGCTTCGCCAGCGCCGAGGGCAAGAGCGGCGGTCAGTTCTACACCCCATCCAGTGTGGTGCGCGCGCTGGTCGAGATGCTCGCGCCCTACAAGGGCCGCGTCTACGACCCCTGCTGCGGCTCGGGCGGCATGTTCGTCAGTAGCGAAAAGTTCATCGAGGCGCATGCTGGCCACCTGGGCGACATCTCCATCTACGGCCAGGAGTCCAACTACACCACCTGGCGCCTGGCCAAGATGAACCTCGCCATCCGCGGCATCGACGCGCAGATCGGCCACGGCGACACCTTCCACCACGACGCCCACCCCGACCTCAAGGCCGACTATGTGCTTGCCAACCCGCCCTTCAACGACAGCGACTGGCGCGGCGAGCTGCTCAAAGACGACAAGCGCTGGGTCTACGGCGTGCCGCCCGCAGGCAACGCCAACTTCGCCTGGGTGCAGCACTTCATCCACCACCTCGCGCCCACCGGGCTCGCCGGCTTCGTCCTCGCCAACGGCTCGATGTCGTCGAACCAGTCGGGCGAGGGCGAGATCCGCAAGGCCATCATCGAGGCCGACCTCGTGGACTGCATGGTGGCGCTGCCGGGCCAGCTCTTCTACTCGACGCAGATCCCGGTCTGCCTCTGGTTCCTCGCCCGCAACAAGAAGAACGGCCGTTTCCGCGACCGGCGCGGCGAGACGCTCTTTATTGACGCTCGAAAGATGGGCGGAATAGTGACTCGCACGCAACGGGAGCTCTCTGACGAAGAGACTGCCCT
>JAKLDZ010000488.1 GCA_022703255.1 Myxococcota bacterium
CCGGTCAGCGTCCCCAGGAGCTTGCGCGTCTCGGTCTCCCACACGACGATCGATTCCTTCGAGCTGCCCGCCAGGAGCTTGCCGTCGCGCGAGGTCGCCACCACGTCGCAGCAGCTCGGCCACGAGAAGTGCCGCAACGCCTTGCGCGCCTCGAGATCCACCAGCGTCGCACCGCGGCCCATTCCGTAGCCGATCACCCGCTGATCGCTGCCCGCAAACACGAACTCATCCATCTTCGAAAGGGCAGGGGAGTCGTAGGTGTCTCTCACCTCCAGCGTGACGGCGTCGCGCAGGACGAGGCTCGACGGGCTTCCACCCCGCTCCGACGACTCCTCGAGCACTCCGACCCGTTCTCCGCCGGGAGAGAACGAGAGGGATCTCGCCTCGCCGGACAATCGAGTCCTGGCCTTGACGATCCCGTGAACCGCCATCGTAAGCTCCGTCCCAGTCTCCAGGTCGCGTCTCGCGTATACCAGCCTCCGCCCCGTTGAATCGATGTCCACGTGCCCGGGATAGGGCCCCGCGTCGATCGTTTCCACGCGCCCCGACGCCGACACCACACGCAGCTTGCTGCCCTGGAGCACCAGCGAGGTGCCGTCCGCCGAGGCCGCGAGCGCACGGATCTCCCCATGACTCGAGCTCGACGCCAGGGGCTTGCCCGTCGGAACCTGCCACATCCGCAGGTCATTCGCGCCGGAAGCGAGCACCGCGCCGCCTCCGAGGAACGCGAGCGAAGACACCCGCTTCGAATGCCCCTGGGGGACGGAGGGCGGATCCCCGCCGGACAGCTCGACGGCGCGATTGGAACTCAGGGCTGCCACGGAACCCGATGGAGAGAAGGCCACGGGGATGCCATTGCCGAGGGGGGACGGTGAGCCGCTGCCTGGCTTCCATTCGACGGTGCCGTCGTTTCCGATCCAGGCGGCGCCGCCGGACGGGGTTGCCGTCAGACCCGCCCGCCCCAGGCCGGACAGGAAGTCGAATGTGCTCGACTCTCGCTTCCACAGCTCCGTCGCATTGCCCGTCTCGATATCGATGCTCCATAGCGTATTGCCCTCTTTTGCCAATACGCTGCGGCCGTCCCACGCGAGCGCCACCGAGGCGCGCGCCGACGGCCCCGGAGCCGCAGCAGTCGAGCTCGCTGCGGACTCGGGTTTCGGATCTACCTTGCGCAGCACTCTGCCCGACCTGAGGTCCACGACGAACCACCCCTGCGGATCCAGCGAAAAGAACCCGGTGGTGCGCAGGACCGCCAGAGCCCGCGCCCCGGTCCGATCCAGCCCCACCAACCTGCCGTCAAGCGCATGCGAGGCGATCAGCTTCCCGCTCTCCGCGTCGATCACGTGGACCTTGCCGGCCGAAGTGACCACCGCCACGCGCTTGTCGTCCCCCGACACGTGAATCGACTCCACGACCGCGCGGCCCGTCATCGCGCGCTTGAGGAACTTCGTGACCACCGTCGGGAGCGGTACGTTCGTCCCGCGCAGCCGCTGCCCGTCCGACGTGCGGAACAAGGCGATCTCCCCGGTCGCCTTGTCCACGTTCGCGACCACGAAGGAGCCGTCGTGGGCGAGCACCGGCTCCCGGCACGACTGCAGCGTGAACAGCGTGCTTCCGCGCCCGAGATCGCGGACGACGCAATCGCCCGAGGAACCGCGCTCGACGGCCCACACGCTGCGGCCGTCGTCGGAGACCGCCACGGATTCCGTGTCCCGCACCGTGCGCATCCGCGTGGTGCCTCCCCGCGAGATCGCACCGCGGGGCAGGGGAGCCAGGGGATCGTCGTCCACGGGCGCGAGCGAGACCGGGACCGGCGCCGAGCGGACGGCGGCTGCCGAGGCCGATGCGGCGGGAGCGGAGGCGCTTGCCGGGGGGCGAGGCGGCGTGGGCGCGGCGGGAGCGGGCGGGCGCGAGGCTTCGCAGGCTGCGATCAAGGAGAGGGGGACGGACAACGCGAGGAGGGTTCGCACGGGCCGAGTGTAGCGGCCTCGGAGGCGGGGACAAGGGTGCGAAGGGAGGCTGGGTGGAGGGGGGAATCGCGATGAAGGGATTATCGCACGCGGACGGCGTCGGCGATGACCACCTTTCCTTCGTTGGCCCAACGCGATAGCACGACCTTGTTCCAGCCTGCCGAGAAGGCGTAGGTGCCGAGGGTGACCCACTTGCCGCCGTTGGCACGCTGATCCTTGTACGTGCGCCCGACCTCCTTGCCGCTGGCGTTGAAGGAAACGAACGGCGCGGCGTCGCTGCGGTTCGTGCCCGCGGTCCACCAGGCATCGACGGTGCGGGTTTCCGCCTTGGGAAGGTAGAAGAGGAACTCCGCCGCATCCGATACCGATTCCGTCGCTGCGAACCAGTAGCCCGTGCCGTAATAGCCACTCGTCGCGTTGGAGGACTTCCAGTTGCCCGACACGTCCACCTTCGCAACGCTCGTGTTGTTCTTCGCGTTGTTCGAGTCGATGACGATCGCCGAAGGCGTCGTCGTTCCGCCGTCTCCGCAGTAGGACTTGACCTTGTTGATGAAGGTCGTCCAGGGGAACGTGGCGCCGGGGTCGGTGCGATTCCAGGGTTGCAGCTGGCCATGGCCGAGGACGTGGATCCGGTCGCGCGGGATTCCCTGGTCCCGGGAGATGTCGCAGACCAGGCGGGCGAGCTTGTCGATCTGCCCCGCGGGGCGGGTCTGCGAGGCGTAGCCCGCGAGCTCGATTCCGACCGTGAAGTGATTGGTGGAGTAGCCGTTGCGCCAGCAGTCGTGGTTGCTGTTGCGGGAGCACTCGTAGCTCGCGGCGACGTGCCAGGCGCGGCTCGCCTCGCGCACCAACTGGGTCACCTCTCCGCCGCTCTCGCTGACCACGTAGTGCGCGCTGGCCTGCGCTGCGCTGTTCCGCAGCCAGCCCCAACAACCCGAATAACCACCCTCGCAGGTGTGGATGATGACCATCGCCTCCTTGCCGATGTCCCCCGCAGGCCGGGAGTTGTAGTTCGGTGAGGCACGCCAGATGGCCGACGGGAAGTCCGTCGTCCCCGCGGCGATCTTGTAGGTGTCGTCCGCCGGAGACTCGAAGTCCGGCGTGACGTCGATGGGCGCAATCTCCAACGCGATCTCCCCGCCTTCGATTTCGAGCTTCCGCCCCTCGCGCAGCGCTCCGTACACGTCGTTGACCACGTAGTAGCGAAGCCCCTCCTCGTCGGGAATCTCCGAGAGCTTCGCCACCGCGGGAGCCCAGGCGCCCAGTCGCGTGCGGTCGAGCTTCAGCTCTTCAGCATACGAATCCAGCAGCGCCGCGGCCGCCCGGATGTTCGATCCAGGATCGGTGCGGACCTCGTCGGCAGAGAGCCCGGCCAGCTTCGCCCCCCGCTCGAGCTGCTCACCCCGCAACGCCATCACTCCCCACGCCGCCGGGCGATCCCCGGTCCCTATCTCCCCCTCCACCATGTCCCACTGGGTTTCCGCCCAGCTCACGGACTTGAGCAGCTCCGCAGGTACGCCGAACTCCATGGCCGCATTCTGGAAGTGCCTGTTCAACGCAGCCTGGGTCTGGCCGGTCATCCCGTAGACCTCCATGTCCGACTCCTCGGTGACTGCGGTGCAACTGGAGAGGGACGCGAGAACGATCAGGGATGCGAGTCGGACGAGAGTGGCCTTCACGGGAGCCTCCTTGTTTGCGCATCAGGTTTGCGAAAGAGGTGCCAGCCGCGGACCGCGCAAGGCCCGTATCCCCGCGTCCAAACGAAGGATCGGCCGGATCTCCCGCCCTGCGCTCCCGGAATCGGCGCATCCGCGCGGCAATCCCGCCACCCGAGGATGATTTGCCGCAGCCGAGGCACTCCCCTCGGGAGCGTGGCAGCCCGGCCGACCACGAGCTGGATCAACGACGATCCAGTTCGAGAGTGACTGTCGATGTCCTTTGACGCTAGATTCGAATCGTGTCCGGACGCAGAGGGGTGTTGCGCAAGTCGGGCACTCGCCTGCGCAACCGATTGCCCAACTCGCGTGTCCTTGCGCCCTCCGCCGACCCGCCCTCCCGCGAAGCGCTCGCCCTCCGTCCTCCTCACCTCCCTTCCCGATGACGATGGCGCGCAGGCCCCGCGCCCCGTACGCTTGACCCACCATGCGCTGGATCTGGTGCCTCCCCCCGCTGCTCATGATCGCGTGCTCAGCCTCGCAGCCGATGCCCTCGAGCGAAACCCCTGCCAGCGTCTGGCGCGCGTCCCCTCCTGCCGCACAGCCGAAGGCCCCGATCGCCACCCAGCCCGCGAAGGCCCCGCCTCGCGAGACCCGCGGCGCTTCGGCGACCGGAGCTGCCGTCCCC
>JAKLDZ010000489.1 GCA_022703255.1 Myxococcota bacterium
CCCGATCACTGCGCCTATGATCCGCGATGGCACGTGGAGCCGATGACACGTGCGTGGCACGTGAACTACCACCTCGGTTTCCGGTGTTGTCTGACGGTGCCGTAGAGGCGCAGGGCGGGATCGGCTCAGGGGCGCCGGAGCGGACGCGCGGACCGATCGCTCATCCGACGATCGGGGACAGGTCCTACGAGCTGAGGCTGCTGCTGGCGAGCCGGTCCGAGGTGCTCAGCGCGGTGATCCGGATCGTGATGCGGGTGTTGCTCGGCTGGTACCGCAGGCGAGGCAGAGCGTTGGGGCTGCAGGAGGCGGAGACCGGAGCGGTTTCGTTCGTGCAACGATTTGGCGGGTCGATGAACTGCCACACGCACCTGCACGTCATCGTCATCGACGGCGTGCACTCGAGGCAGGATGGCGGAACGACGAGGTTTCACTTCGTCGAGCCGCCGTCGGCGCAAGAGCAAAGGAAAGTAACAATCCACCAGCAAAGCTGGTGGCTTTGCAGACAGTGAACCGCTCAAAGCGGTTCTTGTTGGGAGCCGCTCACGAGCGGCCCCGATTACGAGAGCCGCCCTATTGCGGCTCGGCTGTGAGCCACCTGCCGGTGGCCGCGTGTCACCAGAGCCTCATCTGATCGAGGCGCTTGTCCTCATCCTCCTGCTTCTTGATGTACTGACGCACTACCTCGGTGTCGTGACCGACCGTCGTGACGTAGTAGCCACGCGCCCAGAAATGCTGCCCCACGAAGTTCTTCTTGCGGCCCATGAAGACCCTCGCGATGTGGATGTCCACGCCCGAGTCGGCCGGCGGCGTGCGCTCAAGGCGCGGGCCGGCCGGCAAGCGCCGTGGCGGCGGGAGCCGGTGCAACCCGATCCCATTGTACGCTTGACGTATAACGTACGACAGACTATGGTTTGGTGGTTGGCCATTCGCTCATTTCGCTGCAAGCACACGAAGGATGTCTTCGAAGGGAGGCGATCTGCACGGCTCGCAAGTATCCGCCCAGTGCTGGAGCGCAAGCTGCAAATGCTCGATGCCGCGGCAGAGCTTCTGGACCTCGCGGCGCCACCCGGAAATCGTCTGGAAGCACTCAAGGGGGACAGAGTCGGCCAGCACTCCATTCGCATCAACGACCAGTACCGGGTCTGCTTCGTGTGGACGCAGCACGGGCCCACCGAGGTCGAATGCGTCGACTATCATTGAGAGATTGCTGCCGGTAATCGTTTTCGAGGAACCATGAAGAACAAGATGCGTGCGATTCATCCCGGAGAAGTCTTGCGCGAGGAGTTCCTTGAGCCCCTCGGGATGAGCGCGAACCAACTCGCACAGGCCCTCGCAGTGCCAGCAAACCGTGTCAGTGAGATTGTGGCGGAACGCCGGGCTCTGACTGCGGACACCGCGCTCCGACTCGCGCGCGCTTTTGGCACGACACCCGAATTCTGGCTGAACCTGCAACAGGCGTATGAGCTGCGGACCGCAGAAAAGGCCCTCGGACCCGCGCTCAGGTCGATTAAGCCCGTAAAGAAGACGGGGTAGCACCGCGTGGTCTTGGTGGCCTCTTCCCGGCATCGGAATGACACAGTAACAATCCACCAGCAAAGCAGGTGTCTTTGCAGACAGTGAACCGCTCAAAGCGGTTCTTGTTGGGAGCCGCTCACGAGCGGCCCGGATTACGAGAGCCAACCTATTGCGGCTCGGCTGTGAGCCATGGAGTTCATGGCGCGCCTGGCATCCATCGTGGCGCCGCCGCGTCTGCCGCTGACGCGGTATCACGGCGTGTTGGCTCCGAACTCCAGCTGGCGTCGCGCGATCGTTTCGGGAGCGCGACAGACCGACGATGACACCGAGGCACGGTGCGCGCAGCAGGACCGCGCGAAGCCGCAGCAGTCGAAAGCCGACGTGTCGGAAGACGAAGCGCCGAAGCCTCGTTCGCGAACGAGCACGTCATGCGTTCCGTGGGCGGAGCTCATGCGGCGTACGCTGGGGCTCAACGTGCTGCAGTGTCCGGTGTGTCAGACGACGATGCTGCTGCTGGCGGTGATCACGAAGCGCGAGGGCATCGACCAAATCTTGACGCACGTGAAGGTGCATTCTTCATTCTCGTTCGGTGTTGCCAGTCGTGAGTTGCTAGTTTCTACGCTCCTCCGGCTCGGGAAATGTGAACGCGGAGCCGCGGAGATCGGTCCGGCCGTGTTTCAACGGGTCCCGCCGCGCCGAGGTGTGCGCGAAGGGCGCTTGGGAGGCCTGAGACCACCGGTGCGAGCGCGGATGGGGAGCGGGCTCGAAACGGGGGGCGAGGATCAAGCGGAATCGTTTACACCGCCGGCCCCCGGGGCTCACGACTCCTCGGCAGGCTCCTTCGGACGCGGCGGCTCCGCGATGAGCGAGGCCCCGGGCACGGTCGGATCGAACAGGCATGGAAACGTGCCCGGAGAGGAGCACGAGACGGAGAAGTGCACCGGGGCGCCTGCGAGGAGGACCTCCAGCGTGGCCTTGTCTCCAGTGCGCTCCAGCGCGCGAGCGAAGGTCATGACACCGGTCTCGCGCATCCTTCGATGGGCCTTGCGCAGGGCATTCATCACGAACGCACTGCCGAGGAGAACCGCGCCGCCGAGGGTGACCATGCCCCCCCAGAATCCGGCGTTGACGGAGATGGCGGGCCAACCCTCCCAACCCGCAATCGCCGCGCCGATGGCGAGGCCGACGAGACCGAGGCCGACGAGCAGCACGAGGAGGCCGAGGAGGCCGGTGACGATGGCGGGGCCGGCTTTCAGGCTGCTCGCGCTCGGCCGGAGACGCGCATCGATCTCCCGCAACAGCTGCGATCGACAGGCATTGTAGACGCGGGGACAGAGGCGCAGCGCCGACCGCACGCGACGCGCGTCTTGCGCGGCAATCAGCTCGGGGTGACCGTTCAGGAGCGCGTAGAGCAGCTCCCCGGCGGCCTGCGCGTTGCCCGTGAGCTCCAGTCCGTGCGCGCGAATCACCGTCGCGTCGTGCTCCCAAAGGCTCGCAATCGGAACGTCCTCCGGGTACCTCCCGAGGGTGGCCAGAATCCTCGGACCGTCGGCGCAGGCCGCGGCCAGCATGCTGGAGGCCAGCCGCCAGGCGCTGTCCATGAGCAGGTCGAGCGGCCTCGACTGGCAGGGCTCGAGCCATTGACGGGCCGCGTCGAGATCTCCGGCGTACGAAGCGTCGATCGACAGCAGACAACGCAGCACCTGACGATGGCGAGCGTCGGGCAGGACCTCGACGGCATGTTCGAGGAAGGCTCTTCGGGAGCGCTCGTCGAGGTGAGGCGCAGCCAGCAGGGTCAGGTGGAACAGGCGCTCGGCGTCCGCGATCCCGCCGCTCTTCAGGAGTCGCAGGGACTCCAGCCATTGCTGCCTGACGGCGCCGATCTGATTCGGAAACACGTCGCCGTGGCCGAACTGCTGGACGATGCTGGCGGGGCGCTGAATGGGGGACTTGTCCTGCTCGCGCAGCCGCTCGAGCCGGGCCGACTCGCTGACGGCGGTGGCCTGCGCCGCCGCTTCGCGGTCGGGGTTCTCGTTGCGCTGCCCGAGGTGATGGGTCGCGTTGCAGTAGCCGCAACGGATCGCGCCGCCGCCGAGCAGCGCGTCCATCGGCGCTCCGCAGCGCTCGCAGATGACCACGCGGAGCTCATGGCTGAACGCCGTCCTTCCCATGCGCGCAATCTGCCATGTGCTTCGACCGGGCGGAAGCGTGTTGGACCGCCTGCTCGCGTCCGACGAGCTCGAGCACGAGACGCCCCGGAGGTTTCACGGTGCGTCGCAAAACGACGGACGGAGGTCGGATTGCGGTCAGCCGCCGCGCGTGATCTCCTCGCGGCGCTGTCGCGCGCGGGGATCGGGGCTCTCGAGGTTCTCGTCGAAGTAGGCCTGCATCCAAAGGCGGATGTCACCGCCGTCCACCACGGTCGCAGGGTAGTCCTTGACCACGCACATGCCCGCGGGCTCCTCCTTGAAGCGCCGCGCGCGAATGCGCACGAGACGTCCGCCGCCGAGATAGGCGAGCACGTGGAACTCGTCGCGCTCGTGTTCGGAGAGCACGAGCATGGGGGATGCGGCGGCACGCTCGATGCGGAAGACGACGGACGCGGAGGAGAAAGCGCCTTCGAACTCGCTGGCCGCAGCCGAGCACCCGGGCCAACTTCGCGCCGCCGCGCCTTGACCCTCTCTTGATCCACCCGCCCCCCGTTCTGACACCGCCTTGATCGCGCCCGCTCCATCTTGAGTACGCCATG
>JAKLDZ010000049.1 GCA_022703255.1 Myxococcota bacterium
GTGGTGGCCATCAAGGCGTCGGCGGCGCAGCCCCGCGCCCGGCTGGGCGACGGCGTGGTCGTCCGCGTCGGCGACCGCGTCAAACCCGGCCAGACCGTGGTGCGAATCGACGCCTCGATGGCTTCGATTTCGCTGCAGAACGCCCGAGCGGCCGAGAAGCTCGCGCTCGCCAATCTGGGCAACGCGACGACCGAGGCCGAGCGGGCCAAGGCGTTGCACGATCAAGGTGCGCTCGCCGACGCGGTCTACGACAAGTCGCGCATGGCCCTCGACATCGCCTCGGCGCAGGTCGATCAGACTGCGGCTTCGAAGCGTGCGGCGAGCCAGCAGATCAGCGACGCGACGATTCGGGCGCCCTTTGCCGGCGTCATCTCGGCGCGGTTCAAGAACGCCGGTGACTCGGTCAGTGGCATGCCACCGACTCCACTCCTCACGCTGGTCGATCCCGATCACCTCGAGGTTCGCATGGCCGTGCCCGAGGCCCTCGCTCCGATGCTGAAGCTGGGCGATCTGCTCCCGGCGACGGCAAGTCCTTCCGGCACTCCGTTCCAGGTTCGCGTCTCCGCCCTGGGGGCGTCCGTAGATCCCCAATCACGCACGGTGGAGGTCCTCGCCGACGTGGTGGCTCCGGAGGAATCCTCCCTGCGGCCTGGGACCCTCGCGACGGCGGAGTTGGGTGCAGCGCCCTCGCTCGCGGGGTTGTATCTGCCGGCGACCTCGGTGATTGGCGACGCGGGCCGCTCGTACGTATTCGTCGTGCAGGGGGATCGACTCCAACGCAAGCAGGTGGTGGCGACGTCGATCAAGCCCGGGACGGCTCTCGTGACCGAGGGGCTTTCCGCGGACGATCTCGTCGTGGTCGGTGCGAGCGGGCTTCGCGAGGGCGAGGCGGTTCGCGCCTTGGCCGATTGACCCCGATCACAAAGGCACGCTGTGGATCCCATCAAGTTGTTCATCAAGCGACCGATCCTGACGTCGATGATCATCCTGGCCGTCGTCGTGTTCGGCGTCTTCTCCTGGCCGAAGATCGGCGTCGATCAGCTTCCGAACGTGGACATCCCGATCGTCACCGTGACCACGGTGTTGCCCGGCGCCGACCCCGAGACGATCGAGAAGGACGTGACCGAGCCGCTGGAGGAGGTGCTGAACACCGTGCCCGGGCTCCAGAAGCTCAACTCGATCAACCTCGAGAACGTCTCGCAGATCGTGGTGAGGCTCGAGCTGGAGCGGGATATCGAGGTCGGGGCCCAGGACGTGCGCGACAGGGTGCAGTCGGCGTTGTCGAGCCTTCCGTCGGACATCCGGACTCCCGTGGTGAACAAGCTCGATCTGGGCGCGCTGCCGATTGTCACCTTGTCGCTCAGCGGCCCCCTGTCGCAGGAGCGTCTGACGAGCCTCGCCGACGACGTCGTCAAGCCCTCGCTGCAGCAGATCGGCGGGGTTGGCGTGGTCAACCTCTTCGGGGATCGCGAGCGGGAGGTTCGGGTGACGCTCGATCCGGTCCGGCTGCGGGCGTTCGGGCTGACGCCGCTCGACGCGGTGGCGGCGATGCGGGCGCAGGATCTCGACATGGCGGGCGGCAGGACGGTCGAGCCGGGGATGGAGCGCACGGTCAAGCTGCGGGCAGAGTCCCACTCGGTCGAGGAGCTGCGCGGCGTGGTGCTTGCCAGTCCGGGAGGAGTACCGGTTCGGCTCGCGGACGTGGCCGACGTGACCGTCGGCCCGGTGGAAGCGCGAGGCATGGCGCGTCTGGGCCACACTCCGGCGGTCGGCATGACGATTCAGAAGCAATCGGGGGCGAACACGGTGCAGGTGGCGGACGCGATCAACGCCAACCTGGCTCAGATTCGTACCCAGCTCCCGCAAGGCTGCGAGCTCGAAGTCGTCAACGACGGGGCGCGATTCATTCGCAGCTCGATCGGCGCGGTCGAGGAGGACATGCTGCTCGGGGGGCTGCTCGCGGTCCTCGTGGTGCTGGTGTTCTTGCGCAACTGGCGCTCGACGATCGTCGCTGCGGTGGCGCTGCCGACGTCGGTCGTGGGCACCTTCGCGGTGATGCGTGCGCTCGGGTTCACGTTCAACATCGTGACGATGCTCGCGCTGACGCTGTCGATCGGGCTGCTGATCGACGACGCGATCGTGGTGATCGAGAACATCGTACGTCGTCTGGAGCAGGGGATGTCTCCGATGGAGGCAGCGGCGGTCGGAACGAAGCAGATCGCGATAGCGGTGCTGGCGGTGACGATGTCGATTGTCGCGGTGTTCCTCCCGGTGGCGTTCATGGAGGGCATTGTCGGGCGGATGTTCTATCAGTTCGGGGTGACCGTGGCGGCGGCGATTCTCATTTCGTACGGGGTGTCGATGATACTGACCCCGATGATGTCATCGCGGTTGCTGCGTGAGGGTGGGGTGTTGGATCGGCCTGTCTGGCGGCTGGTCGAGCGGGCACTCGGGGCGACGGAGCGTGGGTATCGCAGGGTGTTGGAGGTGCTGCTTCGGAATCGCGCATGGACGCTTGCCGCTGCGGCGGTGTTGATGGTGCTCACGGTGCTGGTCGCCAGGAAGCTGGAATTCTCGTTCATTCCCGCGCAGGACATGTCCTCGGTGAAGGTGTCGCTGGAGCTGCCGTCGGGGAGCCGGCTCGAAGAGACTGGGCGACAGGTGACGGATCTGGTGGAGCAGATCGAGCGGGTTCCGGGCGTGCGCAGCACGTTCAGCACGGCAGGCGGCGGCGTGCGCGAAGAGGTGCACAAGGGCGAAATCCTCGTCAACCTCGTCCCGATCCAGCAGAGGTCCTACTCGCAGAAGCAGCTCAAGGAGCACTTGCGCGCGACGCTGAAGGCGGTAGCGGGCACGCGTCTGGCCATCTCCGACGCATCGAGCGCGAGCGGCGGGGGATCTCGTCCCCAGGAGATTCAGTTCAGCCTCCGGAGCGCGGATTGGAACACCCTGCTCGCGGCTGCCGACAAGACCCACGCCATGATGAAAGCCGATCCGAGGTTCGTGGACGTGGACATGAGCTACCGCACCGGCAAGCCGCAGGTCGATGTCGTCGTGGACAGGGACCGCGCGGCCTCCCTGGGAATCGCGGCGGCTCCCCTGGGCCAGAACCTCAGGGTACTGCTCGGCCGTGACAAGGTTGCTGACTTCCGCGACGATGCGGGGACCTCGGAGATCCACGTGGTCCTGCCGGACTCGGTCCTGGCGGATCCGGCTTCTCTCGGCTCGGTGCAGGTGCGCAGTCCGTCGGGGGCGTTGGTCGAGCTCCGGAGCGTTGCGGAGCTGAAGGCGGGAGAGGGACCGGTGCAGATCGACCGCGAATCGCAGGTTCGCCAGATCACCCTGTACGCGGACCTGCACGGTGCGAGTCTGAGCGAGGGAATGCGGACGCTCGAGAAGTTTTCCGCCGCGAACCTGCCTGCGTCGGTGAAGACAGGATTCGAGGGGGGGGCCGGCGAGATGGCGGCGACCCTGCGCAGCTTCGGGCTCGCGATCCTGCTGGGCGTGATTCTGCTCTACATCATCCTGGCGGCGCAGTTCGAGAGTCTGACGCACCCGTTGTCGATCATGATGTCGCTGCCGCTGTCCGTGATCGGCGCCATCGGGGCGCTGCTCCTCGCCCGTCAGGACATGTCGATCTTCGCGATGATCGGCATGATCATGCTGATGGGGTTGGTGACGAAGAACGGCATTCTCCTGGTGGAGTTCACCAACCAGCTCCGCGAGCAGGGGCGTGCGGCGCGCGAGGCGCTGCTCGAGGCGGGCCCGGTGCGGCTGCGTCCGATTCTGATGACGACCGTGGCGATGATCGCGGGAATGATCCCGGTGGCTCTGGCGCGCGGGGATGGTGCGGAGACGCGTGTGCCCATGGCCGTGGCGATCATCGGTGGCCTGATCACGTCGACGTTCCTGACGTTGGGGGTGGTGCCGGTGGTGTACTCGGTGCTCGACGGAGCCGGGCGATGGCTCAAGCGGTTCAGGCCGGTGCGCAGAGCGCAGATCGTGGCGAGCGGCGAAGCCGAGGCGGCCGCGCAGTGAGGAGGAAGGCGATGCTTTGTGACGACCCTCGTAGGGATATCGACGACTCCTGCTCAGTGACGCTGCAGGGGCAGGGAACCTCGTGCGCGGACAACGCAGCCATCGTCGGATCGAGCCCGCAAGTGCAGCGCATGCTCGACGTCGTGGACCGGTTGGCGGCGCGGGACCTGACCGTGCTCGTCACGGGCGAGACCGGCACGGGCAAGGAGCTGGTGGCGAGGCGGCTGCACGCGAGGAGCGGCCGGCGAAACGGGCCCTTCGTGCGGGTCAACTGCGGTGCAATCCCGGCATCGTTGGCGGAGTCGGAGCTGTTCGGGCACGAGCGGGGCTCGTTCACGGGGGCGTTGCGGTCGCACCGCGGCTACTTCGGCAGGGCGCACGGCGGGACGTTGCAGCTCGACGAGGTGGAGGCGTTGCCGCTGGAGATCCAGCCGAAGGTGCTTCGGGCGCTCGAGGTGGGCGAGATCCAGACGGTGGGGAGTGGCGTGGCGACGCGGGTGGACGTGCGCGTGGTGGCCTGCACGAACACGGACTTGCAGGCCGGGATCGCGGCGGGGTGGTTTCGCGCGGACCTGTACTATCGTCTGGCGGTCGCGCGGATCGACGTGCCGCCGCTGCGGGACAGGCTGGAGGACATTCCGGAGCTTGCGTCGCACTTCGTGCGGGAGGCCGCGAGGCGATTCGGAGTCGGCGCGGTGAGGCTGACGGGGGGGGCGCTTGCGGCACTGGGGGCGATGTCGTGGCCGGGGAATGTGCGGCAGCTCGAGCACATGATCACGTCGATGGTCGCGCTGGGGGACGGGGCCGATCTCGACGAGACTTCGTTGTCGCGCGAGGGGGTGGGAGATCGGGAGTCGGCGGGGCAAGCCGGTGAGGGGGGTGCGCCCCGGTCGCTTCAGGAGCGGCTGGAAGCGGTGGAGCGCTCGATCATTTGCGAGGCGTTGGCCTCGTGCGGGAACAACCGGTCGCAGGCAGCCCGGGTGCTGGGCATGCGGAGGACCACGCTGCTGGACAGGATGGCGAGGCTCGGCCTTCGGGAGAGAGGCAGCAGCCGCAGGGACGATTCCACCCCGGCCCATCCCGAGGTGGTTTCATGAAGGACGGCTCGGTGGTCCCGTTTCCGCTTGTGCCAGGCGGTCGTTCCTCGGCAAGATGCAACCAGGAAACTTCCATGCCTCGCGCCAAGGTCGATCGTCACACCGCCGGAACCGCGACGCCCGCCCCTGCACCGTCCCTCCGCGACGAGACCAAGGCGATGTATCGTCGTGCGGTGCTGACTGCAGCCGAAATCGTGCTCGCGGAGCACGGGGTCGAGGGCGCGCGCATCCAGGACATCGCGAAGCTTGCGCGGGTGTCCGTCGGGACCGTCTACAACCACTTCGCGCAGAAAGAGGACATCGTCTCGGCGTTGCTGGCGGACCGGGAGCGGGAGTTCCTGGACACGGTGCAGGTGCGCCCGGAGGATCCGCCAGGGTTCGAGGGCAGGTCCCGCGCCCGATTCGAACGCATTCTGCAACTCATCATCAAGCACAGGGCGTTCTTCACCTTCGCGCTCTACGAAGGCCTGCTGGAATCCGAGCCGATCGGAGCGCGTTCGGCGGTCGCGCGCAGCCGCGGGGGTGGGCGGGATCGATTCTGCGACGCGTCGGTGGAGCTGCTGAAGCAGGGGATGGACGAAGGCGTTGTGGATCGCCAGGAGCCCATGCTTCTGCAGCGCTTCATGGCGGGCGCTCTTCGCGACGTGATGCTGGGCGCCCTGCACGATCCCGATGGCGATCCGGTGGCGCAAGGGCGAATCGCCTTGGACTTGTGCCTGCGGGCCATTCGTCCGGTCGGTGGAAAGCAATCCCCATCTGCACCGGCGCGCGAGCCCGGCAAGCCGTCGCGGCGCGCGAAGCCATAGGGCGCTCCGCTCCTCCGGTGAACTCCGGGAGTCACCGTGCGTTGCGCAGGGCGTCGAGATCCGCGGACACGATGGCGGGAAGGTTCCGGGTGATCTTGCCGATGTCCCAGTTCCACCAGGCGAGCTCCCGCAGCGCCTTGACGACGTGTCTTGGGAAGCGGGTGTACAGCACCTGGGCGGGATTGCCTCCGACGACGGCGTAGGGGGGGACGCGGCGCACGACCACGGAGCGGGCTGCGACGACGGCGCCGTCGCCGATGCGGACCCCGGGCATGATGAGAGATTCGAGCCCGAGCCAGACGTCGTTTCCGACGACGGTGTCTCCCTTGTAGGGCAGATCGCCGGGGCCGGGGATTGCGGCTTCCCAACCCTGGCCGAAGATCCCGAAGGGGTAGGTAGAGAATCCGGAGCTCTTGTGATTGGCGCCGTTCATGATGAATCGGACGCCCTGTGCGATGGCGCAGAACTTCCCTATCACGAGCTTGTCGCCGATGAACGGGTAGTGATAGAGCACGTTGCGTTCGAAGTTCTCAGCGTCTTCGGGATCGTCGTAGTAGGTGTAGTCGCCGACGACGATATTGGGATTGGAGATTGTGTTCTTGATGAAGCACACCCGAGGGAATCCCTCCTTCGGGTGCGGGTTGTCCGGTGCGGGGCCGAGGAGTGGCGGCATGTCGGCAAGGTATCACGTCTCGGCGGGGGGAGCGCCGTGGTGCGATGGCGAGGTGCCTTCAACCCTCGACATTGGGGGAACCCCGGCGTATTTTCGCGACGTGTATCGGCGTCGGGCACGAACCAGGCCAGGGTGGGATGGATCGCCCTCCGTGGACGTGCGACGCCGTCGCCTCACGATGGGTCTGACTGCGCTCTTCGGCGGGGCCCTGGCCGGGTGTCGTGAGCGCGCGGCGCCGTCCCCGGGCGCCGTCGTGTTCGGCGCGCTCTTCCCGCTGACCGGCGAGCTGGCCGACAAGGGCAAGGACAGCCTCGAGGGGGTGATCCTCGCCGTCGAAGACGTCAACTCCGCCGGAGGGATCCCGTCCCTCGGACGGCGGCGCTTCGAGCTGCGTACCGCCGACTCGCGCGGTGCGCCCGATATCGGCGTCAGGGAGACCGAGCGGCTCGTCGTCCAGGAGGCGGTCGTCGGAATCATCGGCGCCTATCAGAGCAGCGTGACGAAGCCTGCGACTCAGGTGGCCGAGCGTCTGGAAACCCCCTTCGTGGTGAGCGTCTCGCTGGCAGACATCATCATCGAGCGCGGCTTCCGCTACACCTTCCGGATGCAGCCGAAGGTCGACTTCTACTGCCGCGATCAGATCCGTTTTCTCGAGGAGCTCTCCGCGCGCACGGGGCGTCCGGTGCGGCGCGTGGCGCTGCTGCACGAGAACTCCGACTTCGGCACCTCGACGGCGCAGGCACAGAAGCGAGCGTTGCGGGCCCGCGGGTTCGAGCTCGCAGTGGTGGTTCCGTACGTGGCGGCCGGCGTGGTGGACATGCGCGGCGAGGTTGCGCGGGTGCTGGCCGCGCGACCGGACGTGATCCTGGAGGTGACGTACCTGAATGACAGCGTCTTGATACGGCGGGCGTTGCACGACGCCGGGTCGACGGCATTGCTGGTGGACATGGCGGGCGGGACGGTGTCGCCGGAGTACGTGCAGCGTCTTGGCGCGGTAGCCGACGGGACCTTCACGGTGTCGGAGTACGCGCGATCGACGCGAGAAGGGGCGGCGTTGAACGAGCGCTTCCGGAAGCGCTTTGGTCACGACATCACGGGCGACAGCGCGTACGCGTACCAGTCCGTGTGGGTGCTCGCGGATGCGATCGATCGCGCGCGGTCGACGGATCGAAAAGCGATTCGGGATGCGTTGGCCGCCACGGATCTGCCTGCAGGGCCGCGGATGATTTTGCCGTCGGAGAGGCTCCGTTTCGACGCAGACGGTCAAAACGAGACGGCGCGACTTTTCGTGGATCAGATCCAGCGTGGCAAGCTGGTGACGGTGTGGCCTTCGGAGTCCGCCGCGGCCGAACCCCTGCTACCGTGAGTGGACGATGCCTCGCGTTGTTGCACCTCAGCACATTCTCTGGAGCCAGAGCCTTTCGGCGCGGATCGGCCGTTGGTCGATGCTCGTGGTGGTGGTGTGTCTCGTGCTGCTGGGCTCGGCGCTGCTGTGGCGGGTCCGCGATGCCGAGCGGGACAACGCGCGACGGCTGCTGGCGAAGAACGCCGAGAAGGTCGCGCTGCTGGTGTCGTCGCACACGGAGAACCTCACGACCGTGCTCGCGCTGGTGGAGAGCACGGCGGCGCGCGGCCCGGGCGGTGCCCAGGGACCGGACCTGCTCGATTGGAGACGTGACACGTTCGAGGCAGCGCTGCTCGCCCCGCGTTCTCCCTTCACGCAGGTGGCGTTGCTCGATCGGTCCGGACGCGAGGTCGCGCACGTGTCGCGCTTCCACACGTATCTTCCGGGGGAGCTGGTCTCCCGCGCGGGCGATCCCGGAATCGCCGAAGCCAGCGCCGGCCGGACGTGGATCAGCCCGGTGCGCATTTCGCCGGACAGCGGCCTGTTGTCGATGCAGATCGCGATCCCCTTCCGTTCGCCCGACTTCCAAGGCGTGCTCGTCGCCGACGCGAACGTGAGCCGGCTGTGGATGGAGGTCTCGCGTTTGCGCATCGGTCAGAGCGGCTACGCGTATCTGGTCGACGCCGAGGGACGCTTTCTCGCCTACCAGCGCGCGTCGGAGGTGCTCCAGCGGCATGGTGAGGACATGTCCGTGATGCCTCCGGTCTCCGAGTTCGTTCGGGAGCGGGGGCCGGCGTCCGAGCCGCGTGTCCACGCCTACCAGGGGCTGTCCGGCCAGGAGGTGATCGGTCTTCTGGTGCCCATTGCCAACACCGAGTGGGCCGTCGTGGTGGAGCTGTCCGAAGCCGAGGCCTTCGCGTCCACGCGGAACCTGATGAAGCTCCTGATTGCGCTGGGATTCCTCGGCGTGATCGCCGCGGGCGTCGCAGGCATGCTCGTGTCGCGACGTCTGCTGCGTCCGATCGAGGGGCTGACGGCTGCAGCGCGCCGCATCGCCGGCGGCGATCTGAAGACCCCGGTCGCGACGCCGCAGGAGGAGGAGCGCGCGGACGAAGTGGGGGCCTTGGCGCACGCGTTTCGAACCATGCAGCTCGAGCTCGTGTCGGCGTGGGACAGTCTCGAGCACCGGCTCGAGGAGCTCACCACCGCCCAGACCGCGTTGTCGGTCTCGGAGGAGCGCTACCGCACCATCTTCGAGAACAGCGGAAGCGCGCTGGCCATCGTCGAGACCGACGCGACCCTCGGCATCGCGAACCGGGAGCTGGAGATACTCACCGGCTGGTCCCGCCAGGAGCTCGTCGGACGCCCGTTCGTCGAGCTGATCGCTCCGCGGGAGCAGGGGCGCGTGGAGGCCTTTCGCGCGCACGACGTGATCGACGCTCACGGGAAAGCCTCCACCTACGAGCTCGGGTTGATCGGCCGCTCGGGAAAGGTGTTCGACACGGCCCTGTCGGTGGCGCGTCTCCCCGACGGCCGCTTCCTTGCCGCGTTCATCGACATCACGGAGCTGCGGAAAGCGGAGCGGGAACGCGCGCAGAGCGAGCGGATGAGGCAGGCGGTTTTCGACGGCTCGTTCCAGTTCATGGGGCTGCTTTCCACGGACGGCAGGCTGCTGGAGGTGAACCGCAAGGCGGCGGAGTTCACGGGGCTGCCGCGCGAGGAGCTGGTCGGCCGTCCGTTCTGGGAGACCGCCTGGTGGGCCCATTCGGAGGAACAGCAGGTCACCTTGCGCGACGCCATCGCGCGCGCCGCCACCGGTGAGTTCGTGCGGTTCGAGGCGAACTTCGTGGATCGCGAGTCCAAACCCCGGTTCATCGACATCTCGCTCACACCCGTGCGAGACGAGACCGGCAAGGTGACCCTCGTCATCCCGGAGGGGCGCGACATCACCGAGCTGCGTCGCCACCAGGAGCAGCTCCGGCAGTCGCAGAAGATGGAGTCCATCGGGCAGCTCGCCGGCGGCGTGGCGCACGACTTCAACAACCTGCTCACCGCGATCTACGGCAACGTCGAGATGGCGCTGTCCGACACCGATCCGTCCGACGCCCGCTACGCCAACCTCGAGCAGATCCAACAAGCGGCTCGCAGCGCCGAGCGGCTCACCTCCCAACTCCTCGCGTTCTCCCGCAAGCGACAGCTCGATCCGGAGACGCTCGACCTGAACGAACGCGTGGAGTCCTTCAGCAAGATGGTGGCGCGCCTGATCGGAGAGCGCATCCATCTCGAGTTCCGAAGCGCTCCCACTCCCTGCCGCGTACGCGTCGACCCGACCCAGATCGAGCAGATCGTCTTCAACCTCGCTGTCAACGCCCGCGATGCGATGCCCGACGGTGGTCGATTGAGCATCGAGCTGGCAATCGTGTCGCTCGACGCGGCCGCGTGCGCTGCCCATCCGCGCTTGTCCCCGGGGGACCACGTGGCCCTGTCCGTCAAGGACACGGGCATCGGGATGAGCGCCGATGTGAGGGCCCGTATCTTCGAGCCGTTCTTCACGACCAAGGCGACCGGCAAGGGCACCGGCCTCGGACTCGCGATCGTGCACACCGCGGTCGAGCAGTGTGGAGGAGGCATCGAGGTGACTTCCGAGCCGGGGCACGGGACGACCTTCCGCATCCTCTTCCCCCGGCTCTCCGAAGAGGCGCTCTCGCGCCCGGCGCGTTCTGCCCCCAAGCCCCAGCGGGGCTCCGAGAGCATCCTGCTGGTCGAGGACAACCCCCTCATCCGCGATACCACCGAACGCATCCTGGGAATCCTCGGCTATCGCGTCGTCGCATCCCCCGACGCCGAGACGGCTTTGTCGCTCGCGGCCGAGTGGGACGGCCCGTTGGATCTCCTCTTCACCGACGTCGTGCTTCCCGGAATCGACGGGCCCGCGCTCGCGGAGCGTCTCCGCGCAATGCGACCCTCGCTCAAGACGCTCTTCACCTCCGGCTACAACGACAACGTTCCCCTGGCCGAGGGCCTGGCCCAGAACCGGCTCCGATTCCTTCCGAAGCCCTACGACGCGGTCACACTCGCAAGCGCCGTCCGCGGCGCCATCGACGCGCAACCGTGCCCGTCCGCGGACGAGGTTACCGGCAGATGACTCTCATCGCGTCCAACCCCACGGTGCTCGCCAGGCCATCGCCGTAGACCGTCGAAAGCCTGAACGAGATCGTCACCGTCTGTCCCGACCATGCGCTCAGATCCGCCGTCCCCTCCTGCCACCCTCCGGTGCTGTCGGCCGTGCACAATTGCCACCCCCTTCGCCGTTGTCACCCCCTTCGCCGTTGCCACCCCCTTCGCCGTTGTCACCCCCTTCGCCGCCGTAGCCCGCTGCGTCGCGGCTGTCGTTGCAGGCCGCCGCCAAAGCGCAGACGCACACTCCCGCCAAGAGGTGCCGTCCCATGTCGCTCCCTCCCGATCGATCTTCCACCCGGGCCGGCTCGAGGCCCGATCGGAATCTGGTTCCAGAGGCGACCTGCGGCAAGGACGGTCGGGGAGCGAAGGCGGGCGTATGCGTCGTTGCGGGGGTCCAGGGGAGCGAATAGGCTCGACCGATGGGTTCACGAGCGGCGAGATCGCGCTTCCGCGCTCCAGGTGGAGCGGGCTGACGGATCGCGATGGGCACACGAGAGGCGATCCCGCGCAGCGAGCATCGGATGGTGTTCGGGGATTGGCAGACGCCGACTGCGCTCGCGCGGGAGGTGGTCGCGCTGATGCGCGGAAGGATGCCCGGGGCCGCAGCGGTGCTGGAGCCGACCTGCGGACAGGGGACGTTCCTGCGCGAAGCCGCGACGGCATTCCCGCGAGCGGTCCTGGCGGGGTTCGACGTCAACGAGGGGTACGTACAGGCAGCGCGGGCGTGCCTGCCAGCGGAGCGTTCCCGGCTGCGGGCCGCGGACTTCTTCGGGGTCGCGTGGGAGGCCGAGCTGGCGGTGCTGCCCGAGCCTCTCTTGATCCTGGGCAATCCTCCCTGGGTCACGAGCGCGGCTCTCGGCGCCGTCCGCGCGGGGAATCTCCCCGAGAAGCGCAATGCGAGGGGGCGACGCGGGATCGACGCGAAGACGGGCACGAGCAACTTCGACATCTCGGAGTGGATGATCTCCCGGCTCATCGCAGCGGCCCGGGGCCGTCGCTTTACCCTCGCCATGCTGTGCAAGGCCACCGTGGCCCGCCGGGTCATGGAGCACGCCGCCGCCGAGGGATGGTGTCTTGCGGGGGAGGTGCGCGCGATCGACGCGCACCGTCACTTCGGGGCCTCGGTGGATGCAGCTCTCCTCGTGGTCTCGCCGGGAAGCGAGGGAAGAGGTGAGATGCGTTGGCCGGTCTACCCGTCGCTCGGCGCTTCGAATCCCGGGCTTCGTATGGGAGTCGTGGACGGCGTTGCGTGCAGCGATATCGACGGATATCGCAGGACGGAATCCCTCCAAGGGAGGTCGATGCTCGAATGGCGGTCCGGGCTCAAGCACGACTGTGCGGCGGTGATGGAGCTGGAGCGGAAGGAGTCGGGGCTCGTGAATCGGCTCGGGGAGCGGGTCGATGTCGAGGAGGATTGGGTCCACCCGCTGCTCAAGGGGTCGGATTTGGCGAAGGGTCAGGCGGTTCCACGCAGGGAGGTGATTGTCACGCAGCGACGGTTGGGAGAGGATACGGAGTCGCTGCGTGAGCGTGCGCCTCGTCTGTGGCGCTATCTGGAGCAACACCGTGGGCGGTTCGAGGCGCGCAAGAGCAGCGTGTATCGAGGGCAGCCGCCGTTTGCGATGTTCGGTGTGGGGGAGTACTCCTTCTCACCGTACAAGGTGGCCATCTGCGGTCTGTACAAGCGGTTGTCGTTCACTCTGGTGGAGCCGATCGGGGGGCGGGCGGTGATGGTCGACGACACGGCGTACTTCCTTCCGTGCGCGACGAGGGAGCAGGCGAAAGCGCTGTGCGAAGCGTTGAACGGACCGGCTGCGCGGGAGTTCTTCGAGGCGAGGGTGTTCTGGGACGCGAAGCGGCCGATACGCAAGGAGCTGTTGCGATCCCTGTCGCTCGACGCGCTGCTCCTGGTCAATCGACCGTAATGGACTTGCTCACGTTTTTGGGGACGTCGGGGTGCACGCCGTGGTCGTGGATTCCGAGACGGTCGAGGTATTGGGCCTTGAGCAGGCTCATCTTGAGTGCGAGTCGCTGGAGCACGACGGTGGCGGAGAAGACGGTCATCATCGTGTCGTTGGTGCGCGGCAGGGTGATGTAGACCGACTGGTAGCCCGGATTGTCCGCGGGTGGCTTCGAGGCAGCCTGGTGCAGCGCAGGGTGATCCTCGGCCACCACGACGGTGCTCGCTCCGCGGATCTTGTGCGTGTTGATCTGGGATACCGTGAGGTGCACGTCCTGCTCGTCGGGGCCGGTGACGTAGATCAGCGGATAATCGCTGCGCAGGGCGGAGAGCAGGTCGGCGCGATCGACGAGCTGATCGAACACGGCCTGCTCGTCGGCGGCGAGGGAGAAGGGGCGGGGAGTCGGGTGGAACACGGCATCGACGGCGGCCTGCACGAGCCTCGGGACGGCGTCGGGCGCGAGGGGACGGGCGATTCCCTCGGAGGCGATCGTCTCGACGGTCTTGCCCAGGCGTCGCAGCAGGGAATCGAGGGCGAGGGGGCCGAAGAGGGTATTGAACCCGAGGATGGTGTTGGGTCCGTGCTTGAACTCGGAGCCCTCGAACCCTTCGGTGTGATTAAGAACCACCTCGCGGATCTTCAGCGCTCCCTCCTTGGCGACGGCGGTGATGCGGGTCGCGAGCACGTGGGTGCTGGGAGCGAGGTACAGCATCTGCGCCGCGCGCTCCACCGATGCGTCGGTGCTCGCCACCGTCTCGCCGATCAGCAGCGGCAGGTCGAGGAGCTTCTGACGTCGCGTGTACAGCTCCGCACGCAACCGCGCGATCTCTTCCGGCTCCGCGTTCCAGCCCCCCGCCGCCCCCTGCTCGGTGGCCTCGAGCCGACGCTCTCCCAGGCGCAGCGCCAGGCAGTAGAACAGCGTCACCTGGTTGATGAAGCTCTTGGTCGCAGGCACCGCCACCTCCGGCCCGCACCGAAGCGGTATCACCAGATGGCTCTTCTCCTGCGCCAGCGTCGAGTTCACGTTGTTCACCAGCGACACCCGCTGGATGTCCTTTCCCGACGCGATGATCGAGTTGAGGACGTCGATGAGGTCCTTGGTCTCGCCGCTCTGGCTCACCGCCACGAACAGATCCCCGTCACGCAGCGAGCGCGAGTACTGCCCGCGGAACTCCCCGGGAAGGATCGGGATGAGCTCGGTGCACGCGAGCTCGTTGAAGAAGAGGCACGCAGCCTTGGCGGCGTGGAAGGACGACCCGCAGCAGACGACGTAGATCCGGCCGCTCCTGCGCAGGCACGCCATGGCGGTCTGCACGAAGCCGTCGACCGCGTTGGAGAAGCTCCGCAGCTCTTCGAGCTCGAGCATGGCGTCGACGAGGCGGATGACCGCCAGGTCGTGCGGCCCTCTCGCCATGGGCACGAGATCCGCGAGGAAGCCTGCCTCCTGCGACACGAGCCGATCCGCCAGATCCGCGGAGGGCTCCAGCAACCGACGCACGCGCAGCTCCTCGGGCAGACCGTCGATCAGCGCGCGGCACGCAGGCAGGTCGGCCACCGTGTGGAAGCCGCGCCCAATCGTCGCGTCGTCGCAGGCGTCGAGCATCGCCTGCACCTGCCGCTCGAGCTCCGGGAGCGAATCGCACGCGGCGAGGGCCGGTGCGACGCTTCGGGCGAGGGGGCTGCCGCCAAGAAACACGCTCACGACGTTGCGGCAGGTCTCTTGCTGCGCCGAGATCTCCTGGTCCATGAAGGTCTCGAAGGGCGGGACGAGGCCCGTGTCCTTGGCCCGAAGGCGGCTGCGGACCGGCTCCCTGTGCAGGCTCGTCGCACCGGGCAACACCGTGGAACGACCGTCCGCTGCGGGAATCGCGTACAGGCAGTGCCCCGTCGCGTCGTACTCCGCGAACTCCCCCTCGTGCATGGGAACCAGTACGCGCGTGAGCCGGAGCACCGACGACAGATCGCTCGAGGCGATTCGGAAGCTCCCGCCGGCATCGTCGGTGCCGAAGCCGAAGTACAGGCTCGAGCCCTGCTTGATGGCCCACACGCAGGCGCTCACCGGATCCACCACGACCGCCGCGAACGAGCCCTTGAGCCGCGCACACCCGCGCACGATCGCCGCCCGCATGCACGCGCGGCGCACGTCGGAACGCTCCCGCTGCGCCTGCGGCGCCGACGCCAGCTCGAGAGCGAAGAAGTGCTCGATCGTGTGCACCACCATCTCGCCGTCGTTGTCCGACGCCACCTGATGTCCTTCCGCCGTCAGCCACGCCTTCAGATCGTCGCAGTTGGTGACGTTGCCGTTGTGCGCGCCATACAGGTGCGCCTTGCACCGCACCACGTGCGGCTGCGAGTTGGCGTCGGTCACCGCACCGAAGGTGGCCCATCGGACCTGGCCGCAGAACACCCGGCCCTCCATCTTCACGATGCCGAGCTTGTGCACCATGACGGAGGGGGCGCCGACCCCTTTGACGAGCCGCACGTCGTCGGGGGCGTCGCCCTGCACGGCCGCCCCGGTGGAGTCATAGCCCCGGTACTCGAGGGTCTGCAGCAGCTCCGCCGCCACGAGCCCCAGGTCCTTCCGGGTTCGTTCGAAGATCAGTCCGATGACACCGCACATGACGGCGCGCACGCTACTCGGCCAGCAGGGCCACGCAAAGGGCGATCGCCCCGGGGCGCTGGTGGAATGCTGCGTGGGGCGGGGAGACCGGAACGGCGAGGAGGGAAAGGCGCTACGGCAACGCGATCCACCGGAGCATCGACGTTCCGTCGTAGTCCGCGGTCGAGCAGACGGCGTGGGCCCAGTCCCCGTTGACCGCCGAGCAGACCCGGAGCTGCTCCACCTCCGACAGCGGGGTCGATGTGCCCGCGCCCGGTCCCGACAGGCACGTGCCGTCGAAGTCCGTCTCGAGGCGCGAGCCGAGCTTGTCGACCCCCACGCACGGCGCGAGCCACGCCTGCCCCTTGCGCTTCACGTCGAGAGAGTACTGCGCGCCGGTCTGCAGCTCGTTCCAGCGCACGGTCACGAGGCCCGTCTCGCCGCCCGGAATCGGGATCTCGAGATCGTCGGAGAAGCCGTCGTAGGCCGCCTCCGCATACTGGCTCCACACTCCGCTCCCCGAAGGTGAGTAGTACACGCGAGCAGCCTCGATCTGGTCCTTCGGAAGGACAACGTCGCCGTCGGCGCAGATCCCCTGATAGGAGCGCGACAGCGAGGAGCCGAGGTGCTGCACCGAGATGCAGGGACCGACCCAGGGTTTTCCGACGGGCTTGAGGTCGAGGGAGTACTCGTGGCCGGCCAGCCGGGACCAGCGGAATCGAATCCCGTCGAGGGACTTGAGCGTTCCATCGGGATTGAAGAAGATCGGCTTTCGATAGGTGTGGCGCGCGACGAGGGAGCCGTTGTCGAAGACGCCGACATGGTAGAAGACGTGGTATTGGCCGTGGCGGGAGGTGACGGCGGAGTGGCCGGAGTTCTCCAGCAGGCCTCCGTTGCCCGTGCGCAGCGCGGTCGAGAACCTGTGCACGGCCCGGGCGCGCGTCAGCTCCTGCACCGAATCCGCCGACACGTAGTACATCGCGTACTGCGACTGGAAGTGCCCGGCGCTCATGAACAGATACAGCTTGCCGTCGCGCTCGAACACATCCGGCGCCTCGTTGATCGATTCCTCCCACGAGGCCGACGGATCGAAGTTGTGCACGACCTGCGAGGGGGCGCCGAGGGGGAACGACGCGACGTGGTTGCCCGCCGAGAACCAGACGTAGAACAGCCACGGATCCTGGACTCCCCAGACCGCCGAGTCGATTCGAATGGCGTTGATGCACCCGTCCGACGGACACCCTTGCTGTGGGGTCGTGCGCGGGGTCCCGACCGGGTTGTCGAACGGTTGCGGCGGCCCGAACTGAAGCTGCAGATCGTCGGCCACGGCGTAGAAGGTCGTCACATCCTGGTTCGACGGCGGGCACGCCGCACCTTTTGCGACCCGGTGCGCGGAGAACGCGATGCGGTACTTGCCGTCCGCGCCCTGCCACAGCTCCGGCGCCCACATCCAGCAGTAGTCGTAGGCCGACCCGGGCAACGACGACGGCGCGTAGGTCGTCTTGAGCTGGAAGGTCTGCAGATCCGACGACGCGTGGATGTCGAACGAGGTCGTCGTTCCCGTGCCCGTCAGCAGGAACAGATCGTCGCTGACCTTGAAGACATCGGGATCCGCGAGGTGGCTCATGACCAGCTCGCGCGCAGCGCGGAATCCCGCCGCTCCGCCACCCTCGGGGCCTGCATCCGACGCCGTGGCGTCCAGACCAGTTGCGTCGGGTTGCGACACATCCTCGGAGGCATCGAGCGGCAGGCTCTCGTCGGCCTGCGACGCCGAGTCCCCACTCGCATCCACCGCAGGCAGCGAGGCATCCGTCCCCGCCCACGTCGCAGGTTCCTCGGACGAGCAGCCGTTGGCGAGCGCGACGACCCAGGCTCCGCACGCTGCGCGAAGGGCCGCTCTTCGGAGACAGGCAGGACGTGACATGGTGTCAGGCTAGACGAGTCGGCGCGCAGGTGTCGAGCGCGCCTCCGCGGTCACCAGCGCCTGCGCCGCCTCGACAGCGCGAGCCCTCCCGCGAGCGCCACCAGGAGCGCAGCTCCCGACGACGGTGTCCTGCCCGCCGAAGCGGAACAGGAGCTGCCGCACTGATCCGTTCCGCTGCACTTGTCCGGCAAGCACGTCTCCGTCAGGGCGTCCCACGCCGCCGTCCCCGCCGGGTGCAGCGCCTTGCAGTCGTCGAGGCAGTACGAAGTGGAGTAGCCGCAGTCCCAGTAGAACGGATCGCACTCCGTACGATATTCGCAATCGACGGAGTTCAGGCAGTCCTCGCACAACGCCTGGCAGTCGGAGATGGCCATGCACTCCGGCGTGTTCTCGCAGGTGTCACACTCGGGCGCGCACCTGGCGATCATGCAGTCGTCACAAGTCTGCCCGAGCCCCGTGGTGGACGTGCACACCGGCCCGGAGCCCGATGCGCCTGCCGTGCCCGCGCTGCCGCCGCTCGAAGAACCTCCGGTCGAAGAACCTCCGGTCGAAGAACCTCCGGCCGAAGAACCTCCGGTCGATGAGCCTCCGGTCGATGAGCCTCCCGTGGAGCCGCCGCCCGTCGATGATCCGCCGGAGGAGCTACCGCCCGTGGATGAGCCGCCCTTGCCGGAAGCGCCGCCGGTGGATGAACCTCCGGAGGAGCTTCCACCGGTCGAGACGCCTCCCGAGCCTGCGGCGCCGCCCTTGCCGGCGGCACCCCCGGTAGACGATCCGCCCGAGGAGCTTCCACCGGTGGATGCGCCGCCCGAGCCTGCCGCACCGCCCTTGCCGGCCGCGCCCCCCGTGGACGAACCCGCGGTGCCTGCAGCGCCGCCATTGGAGGCGCCCGCCTCGCCCGCGGCACCGGACTGACCCGCGTCGCCCCCCTTTCCGGACTTGCCTCCGTCGCCAGTCGCAGCGTCCTCGCCCGCGCTTGCCCCGGTACCAGGCCCGGATTCGTCAACGGCCTCGCCCGTTGCGCACGCGAGCAGCGAGCCGAGCGCCCACGCACTCACGATCCTCCATCCGGTCCGCCTGATCATTCGCCACCTCTCGTGCTGCCAAAGCAAGTGCCGTCGCCGTCTCCGAAAGGATACATGACCGACCGCATCCGCACCAGCCACGGGCCAGGCTTGCCATCCTCCCCGCGCCTGCGCTCTCATGCGCGCATGCGACGTCTCCACAGTCTCCTCTTCGTCATGCTCCTTTCCGCATGCGGATCGTCGGGCCCCGCGGTCCCCCGAACCGCGGAGTCCACCGCTCCTGCGACTTCCGCGGAGGCGCCGTCTGCCCCGGTGGGGGCTGCTTCCGCCTCCCCGCAGTCCGAGGCCCCCGCGTCATCTGCGACGGTGCCCACCTCGTGCGAAGGCGGCAGCTCCCAGCCCTGTCTGATGTCGCCGAAGTTCGTCAAGCGGCTCTGCGCGGGCACGAACCCCGACCTCGCCCTCGCGCTCTTCTCCAAGGACACCCCGTGGACTCGCGCCTACGTCGCCGTGCGACAGGCCGACCCGTTCAACGGCCTCGGCGGACCTTCGTCGGATCAGAAGCTCCTGTTCGAAGAGGAGCTCCTCGTGCTCTACGAGCGCAAGCCCGACATGGGAGGCATGTCGGTGAGCGGCGTGGGGGCGTCGTACGATCTGCTGCGCTGGGACGGCACCTGCGCCACGCTCGACGCGCGCGAGGTCACGTTGCGCCGGCCTCCGAAGCCGGGGCATGCGAACGTGCCGTGGCGGCGCCTGGACGACGCGAGCCGCAACGCGCTCATGGCGGACGATCGCGTGGCGAAGATCGCGGCGGAGCGGAAGAAGGAGTGCAAGGGCGCGACGATGGGGGATGTATCGGCCAAGTGCGAGAAGGCCGAGAAGGAGCTCAACCTGCGGGTGGTGGAGGCGGTACGAAACGGCGCGCGCGTGCCTGCCCCCGCCGCGCTTCCCTAGCCATCGCAGCGGGAGTTGGTCAGCCGTTGCGCAGCAGCTCGCCGAGCTGCTCGAGGAAGAACGCGTTCTCCTCGGGGAGTCCGACGCTGACGCGGAAGATCGACGGCCAGCCCCAGCCGCCGAGGTAGCGCACCATGACACCGCGCTGGAGCAGTTGCTCCGAGAGCTTCTGCGCCCTGGCCGCATCGCCGAAGTCGATGGCGACGAAGTTCGCAGCGGAGGGGAGGGCGGTGACGCCCATCGACTCGAGCCCGCTGCGCAGGGTCGCGATCCCCTGGCGGGTGAGCTCCACGGTGCGCTGCATGAACTCGGTGTCACCGAGGGCGGCGAGCCCGGCAGCCTGCGCGGCCGACGACGGTTCGAACGGCAGCTTGACCTTCATCAGGTTGCTGATGAGCTCGTCGTGCGCGAGGGCATATCCGACGCGGAAGCCGGCCAAGCCGTAGAGCTTCGAGAAGGTCCGCAGGGTGATGACGTTGTCGTAGCGGTAGTGCATCGAGTCCGGGTAATCGGGCCGGTTCGACGCGAACTCCAGGTAGGCTTCGTCGAGGATGACCAGCACGCGATCCGGCACGCGCTTCATGAACGCGTCGAACTCGTCGACGGTCACGTACGAGCCGGTGGGGTTGTCCGGATTCGCGATGTAGACGATCTTCGTGTACTCGTTGATGTGATCGGCCATCGCCGCCAGGTCGTAGCGGTGCTGCTTCATCGGCACCCAGTGCACCTTGCGGCCGCTGCCGTCGGCCAGCACGCGGAACCCGAGAAACGTGTTCTCGGCGGAGACGATCTCGTCGTTCCACAGCAGGAACGTCCGCATGATGCACGACATGATCCCTTCGCTGCCCGAGCCGACGATCACGTTGTCGAGCTTCGTCTTGAACCGCTGAGCGAGGGCGGTTCGCAGCTCGAACCCCGCCGCGTCCGGATACCGGTGCGCGTCGGCCAGGGTCGCCCGCGCGGCCTCGATCGCCTTGGGCGACGGCCCCAGCGGGTTCTCGTTGCTCGCGAGCTTCACGACCTTGGTGAGGCCGTAGCGACGCATGACGTCCTCGATCCGTCCACCTGCCTTGTAGGGTTGCAGCGACTTGATGTTCTGCGGCACCAGGGCCATGGCTTCTCCGTGGTCGTTTCGTCGCGTCGTCGGGCGACGGGTTGTCGCGTCACGCGCTATCGCGACGCTTCCCCTGCTTGCCCAACCCCCGGGCCAGCGTCAACAGCCTCCGCTCGCGACCACGACCTGGCGCCAAGACGGCTCGAGGCGACCGTGACGCGCCCACGATTCGCCGACTCGACAGGGAGCCTCCGATCTGCTTCCCTCGGTGGCCATGAACGCTCTGGTGACCCGTTGCGGTGCGCTGATCGCCCTCGCCGCGCTCCTTGTGCTGTGCGCCTGCTCCAAGCCCAAGGCCCCCACGCTCACGCCTCAGCGTGTGGACACGATCTCCTCGGGGGCCGGGGGGCTCGTCGTGCGGGTCACCTGCAAGGCCCACAACCCCAACGCGATCCCGCTGCCCGCGCGCAAGGCCGAAGGCAACATCACCCTCGGGGGGACTCCCCTCGGCACGTTCAACGCCACCGCGCTCCCCACGCTGCCGGCGAACAGCGACACCGACGTGAGCTTCGATCTGACGGTCCCGTGGTTGAGCCTCGCGAGCGCGCTGGTCGCGGCGACCGGCACGACGGAGATCCCCTACGTCGTGCGGGGTGACGTGGAGTTCGAGGCTGCGGGGATCAAGCTCGCGACGCCGTTCACCATGAAGAGCACGGTGCAGCGCACGGAGCTGGCCATCGCGTTCCTGCGGTTCCTTCCCCCCAACATGCGCCCGAAGCTCAACCT
>JAKLDZ010000490.1 GCA_022703255.1 Myxococcota bacterium
TGGCTCATCGCACTGTCGTCCTTGTCTGCGGCCATTCCGCGAAGATAGAGCGCAGCCTCGCAGTCGTCCAACACGGCCGACCGCCGGCGTGCGCGCGATGCTTGAGCATGTCCGGTGCCATGATCGTCCCGACGCATTTCCGCACAGTTGGCTTGCGCGCCAGGTGGCGGCCGCCACCGCGATCGGGGCTCGGAGCGTGGTCTTCGAAGCGAATTCGCCTGCGAATTGCCTGTATTCGGAGAAAGTGGCGGACCGCCAGGCGAAAGTGGCGGCCGCCACTTCGATGGCCGTGGCGACCAGCGTCTCGCCCTCCGCATGCCTCTGTGGCTCGCCCCTCGTTGCCCGCGCCTCCACAAGGCGGATGTCAGATTCGACCGACCCGCGGCGAAGTCCCAGGCAACCTGCGCCCGCGCCGGGAAAGGAACGGACCCCGATGAACTCCTCCCTTCGTTCGCTCACGCTTGCCGCCTCCACGATCCTTGCCGTCGCCACCGTGGCATCCACGGCACACGCCGCATCCTATTGGACCCCGTGGGTGTCCGAGGAGAACGGTGGCCCCGCCGCTGCGTGCCAGTCGGACTACGAAGCCGCGACCGGCGTGGGATGCCAGGGAAGCTACTGCGACAGTGTCCGGCTGTACTGCCGGACCATGCCCGACAACGTCTATCTCGACACGACGAGCACCTACTGGTCGGGCTACTTCTCCGAGGAGACCAGCGGCGTGTCTTCCTACAGGACCGCTGGCTGGTACCGCCACGGTGGCGACAACTACCATGTCTGCAATGCTTCGGGACAATCCGGGATCCTCAGCGGAATCAAGTGCCGCGGGGGATACTGCGACGACATCTCCGTGCGCTGCTCTCAGCCCTTCGTGTTCGTCAACCGGGCCAAGTATTACGTCCACATGAAGGACTGTGCGTGGTCTGCGTGGTACTCCGAAGAAAATGGCAGCATCGACTTCGGCAACAATCGTCATGTCACGGGCGTGCGGTGCTCCGGCTCCCGCTGCGACAACAAGCAGTACTACGTCTGCTCGCTCGATCTCGACAACCTGACCTTGGTGCCCCGCGATATCAAGGTTCTCAACTGAGGAGCTCTCCAACAGCCTCCTGGCGATGCTCCGGACCGGGGCGGGCCCGAAGCTCGGAACAGGGCCGCTGTGGTCTGTCCCTCACGTCGTCGGACGGCCCCTCACGGACAGTCGTCAAAGGGGCCGTCCCAGATCGCTGCGGTGACCGAGGAGTCCGGGAAGGAGTTGTCGGCGAGGCCTTCCACCTCCCCGCAGTTGCCGGCGTTCCAGAAGGGGTTCTGCTCCCCGTTCTTGTTGGTGTAGTTCACGCGATTGCCGCGGATCTCGTTGCCGTAGCACGCGATGCCGTCATACTGCAGCCAGATGAAGCAGCCGACGTTGGTCCATGCGTTCTGCTGTGCGTAGATCGTGTTCGACAGCAGCCTGATGTGGTGGCCGCTCGCGACGGCAATCCCGTACTGGCCGGCGTCCACCAGGATGTTCGACTGGACCGTGACGTACGAGCCTCCGGCGTCTCCGCCGACGATGCCACCCCCGCTCTTGCTCCCGCCGCCGCGAAGCCGGTTGTGTCGAATCATGATCGGGCTGGCTTCCGTGCCGTTGGAGGCGAACATGTTGACGTGGTCCTCGGGCCCCTCGCCGTAGCCGCCGATGGCCTGGTCGCTCACGTTGCACTCGATCCGATGGCCGGGGCCGTCGATGTGATTGAACTGGACCATCTGCCCGCGAGGCATCGGGCCGCGGACCTTGATCGCGAGGTTGCGTTCGAAGACGATATTGCTGTCTCCATTGCCCGTGCCCACGGCGTAGAGCGCGGAGGCAACGTCCTCGAAGTGGTTGTTGTCCACCGTGAGCCCGGAGACGTTCTCCACCGCGACGCCGTTCCCCTGATTGCCATCCCCGCACGGTCCGATTCGATTGTCGTGGATGTGCACGTTGGAGACATTGGATCCCTGGATGCAGGGGCCGGAGTCGCTGGTGATATGGAGACCGGTGATCGTCTGCCCGGTGGTGAGCACGATGGGCCCCGACGGCGCGAAGGTCGCCACCGTCGGCCCGATGATGCCGCAGCAGGCGTCACCGCCGGCGCCCGCGGCGCCAGCCGCCCCAGCGCTTCCTGCGCCGCCTGCCGCCCCTGCGCCTCCCGACGCGCCCGCACCACCAGCCGTCCCCGCGCTGCCCGACGCTCCGGCACTGCCCGCGCCGCCGGCTGTCCCAGCGGCGCCCGACGCTCCGGCGCTGCCTGCGCCACCGTCCCACTGCCCTCCATTGCCTCCCGCACCGCCGGTTCCCGAGAAACCTGCGCTGCCACCCGTTGAAGTCGGGCGAGAGCCCGACTCGTCGGACGAGCACCCCGAAGCCAGATCAATGCACAAGAGCAGTGCGACGACGCCACGCGCGTGGATCATGCGGCAACGCTATCAGCATCGGAGTGCGTGTCAACGACGGCGCGGGCGCCGCCGGGTGATGATTCCGCCCCTCTGGGCGGGGTCGGCAGCGTCAGTGCCAGGAGTACGTGCCGACCGATCCGCCATTCAGGGAGACCGTGACGCTCTCTCCGCCCCGCGAGAGGTTGAAGCTCCGCGCGCCGCCGCCCTTGTTGAGGACCACGAGCACCTTGGCCCCCCCCCCCGCCGCGTCGTTCTCGAAGGCAACGTGCAGCAGCTCGGGATCATCGGAGACCGAGCCCACGCGAACGGCGCCCGGGCGCACCAGCTTCGCGAGGTGCGCGAGGATGTAGAACGAAACGTTGCGCGCATATCCGCCGCCGCTCACCGTCAACGCGCCCTGACAGGTCGTGCAGCCCCCGGCGGTGTGCGGGCCATAAGACGGGTCCGTCGCGAGATTCCACTCCAGCACCGCCCTGGCCCAGTTGCTCGCCCCGCCGATCGTCACGTTCTCCGTGTGCCAGGCGAGGTCGCCCGCGAAGTCCCCGGTCGAGGAGGTCCACTGCTCCGTGAGGTACACGTTCTTGTTCGTCGCATCGTGCACCGTGGTCAGCGCCGAGATCGATCCCGCGTACAGGTGAAACGCCGAACCGTCCACCCACTCCGCGGCGTCCTTGCACACCGAGATCGGATAGCCGATATCGTCGCAGTTGTGGTCATAGGCGATGATCTTCGCCTTGTGGCCGGCCTTGCTCAGCGAAGGTCCCAGGTGCCCCTTGACGAAGCTCGCCTGCTCCGCCGCGGTCATCTTCATGCTCGGCTCGTTGTAGGGGTTCAACGGCTCGTTCTGCGGCGTAATCGCCCAGATCGGGATCCCCTGCCCCTGCATCGCCGACACGTACTTCTCGAAGTACTCCGCGTACGCGTCGTAGTAGCTCACCTGCAGGCTGCCACCGACCCACTCGAAGTTCGACTTCATCCACGTGGGCGCCGTCCACGGAGTCGCCAGGACCTTGATGCCCGGGTCGATCGCGAGGACCTTCTTCAGAATGGGTATCGTGTTGTCCAGATCCGGACCGCTCAAGCTGAACGTCGCGGCGCTCACGTCGAAGGTCTCCCACCCGCTCGCCTCCGTGCGATTGCAGGTCATGGCCTCGATGCCGTCCTCCGAGCTGACGAAGTACCCGCTGCTCACGGACTGCAACTGGACTTGTCCGGGCGCCGGGCTGAGCCACGCGAACTGCTCCGCACCCCCGAGGCTCGCTCCGTCGGCGTACATCGGAGACGCGCCCGTCACGTACTTGCCGTTGCTCGCCGCCTGCAGTGCAATGCGACCACTGCCTGCTTCGACCACCCGGAACGTCTCCCAACTGCTCGCCGACGCACGATTGCAGTGCATCGGAGACTCTCCGTTCTCCGAGGACACGTACTTGCCGTTGACCGCTCCGCGCAGCGTGACGTAGCTGCCAATCGGCGCCGTCGCGCCGGAGTAGCCCTTGAACTCCTGGTAGCTGTAGGACGACGAGCTCAGATCGGAGGCCCCGATGCTGATTCGCACGACGGAGACACCGATTCCCCGCTCGGGGTGAAAGACCTCTTCGAGCAGATCGCTCTGCACGCCGTCGGGGAGCGCTCCGATGACCTCCGCAGCACCTTCCGTCAGGGTGAACCCGAAGCCGTCCATGGTCTGGAACGTAGCCCCCGTGTCGATCGTGATCGTCGGCAGGGGATTCCCGCCCGGCGCGAACACCGGCTTCTCCGGCAGCTCGGCGAAGAGCGCGGACCGGTCACCGTTCGTGACGCGCTGCGTGACGACTCCCTCCGGTTGCGGCT
>JAKLDZ010000491.1 GCA_022703255.1 Myxococcota bacterium
ACCGGCGCGAACCGTCGCCACCGACCGAGCACGGTCCGCTTATCGTGGCCCGGCTCCCAGAACGACAACGCGACCGGGGACGAGCGAGGCACCATCGCCGCGGCGAGCGAGTCAACCAGTGCCGTCGCATCCCCGGCGACATCGATCACGACCGGCTGCATCGACGAGATCAGCAGCATGTCGGCCGCGCGAAGCTGCCATGTGTCCACCACCGGGAACACCGACGACACCGTTCCGAAGATCGTGCGGATGGTCTGGGCGTCGACCTCGTAGCCCTGCACCCACTGCAGGAACATCCCCCCCGGCGCGAGGCGCCCGACCGCCGCCTGGTAGTACTCGCGCGTGAACAGGCTCGCGATCCCGGAGCGGTAGGGATTCGAGGGCTCCGACACGATCAGATCGTAGGACTCGCGCGACGCCAGCATGACCTCGCGTCCGTCGCCGATGATGACCCGCACCTTCGGGTTGTCGAGCACCTGCCCGTTGACCGCGGAGCACTCGCGCGCGACCCGCAGAATCGCCGGCTCGAGCTCCACGACGTCGACCCGCTCGATGCCGGGCATGCGCGCGAGCCACCCGGCGGTGCTGCCCGTTCCCAACCCGATGACCAGCGCCGTACGCGCGTTCGCGTGCAGCAACGCACCAAGCACGCCGGCCATCACCTGCGTGGGAGCGTCCGCGCGCGAGTTGCCATCGACCTTGCCGTTGACCACGAACGCGAGCGACGACTGGCTGCTCATGCCGACGCTGCTCTCGACTCCATCGCGCTCCCAGGCGATGTCGTGTTTGCGCGCGCGGATGAAGCGCTTGATCGAGTTGGGACCGGACAGGACGTCGAGCCCGACGCGTCCTGCGCCCACGGCGCTCTGTCTCCATGCGGCGGTGGGTCCGGTGGATCCGAGCAGCAGGAAGCACAGCGCGGCGAGGGCGAGGGGGCCGAAGAGGCGAAGGAAGCGTTTCTCGACGGAGGCGGAGATGGCCACGGCGCCGAGGCCCAGAGCCATGAGCAGGAGCGCGACCAGCTTCCAGCACCCCTGGGCGGAGAGCCACGGGAGCAGCCCGAATCCGCCGGCGAGCGATCCGGCAATGGCGCCCACGGTGTTCGAGGCGTAGGCCCAGGCGACGTGGTTGCTCACTTGCGCGCGGCCGCGCCCGAGCAGCGCGATGAGCATCGGGAACTGGTAGCCGGAGACGATGGCCGCGGGCAGCACGACGAGGGCAGTGACGGCAGCCCAGCCGGTCACGTGCCCCCAGAAGCCGAAGGCGCCGATGGGACGGATCGCGAGCGCGAGGATCGGGATCCGATCTCCCAGCGCCCACGGAATTGCGATGCAGACGGCTTCGAGGAGACACGTCCAGGCGAAGCCGCGCACCGTGGCCGGGATCTGCTGGCCGCGCAGCGAGTACAGCAGGCTTCCGAGGCCGATGCCGAGGAGCGCGATCGCGAGCACGAGCCCGAAGGTGAAGACGGTTCCGCCGAGGACGGGGCCGAGCATGCGGAACCAGACCAGCTCCATGAGGAAGAACGCGAAGCCGACGATGGCGCATGCGGCGAGGACGAAGCGGAGCGGCGCGCGTGCGGCCCGCTCCTCGGCGGGGGGTGTTTCGGCGACTTGCGGCGGGAGCGAAGTGGCGACGAGGCGTGCGACGAGGGCGACGATCAGGTTGACGATGCAGGCCATCCACAGGGTGAGGCGTGCGCCGAAGATCTCGATGAGGACGAAGGCCGCGAGCAGGCAGCCGGTGACGGCGCCGAGGGTGTTGACGCCGTACAGGACTGCGACGCCGCGGCGTCCGCGATCGCCTTCGGTCTCGATGGCGCGGCACGCGGCGGGGAGGGTGCCTCCCATCAGGAGAGTGGGCACGGCGAGGACGAGGGAGGCGATGACGAGGCGCAGCACGGTGCCGAGGCCGAGGCCCAGGGCGAGCGTGCCGCCGAGACCGAGGTAGACGCGGCGCGCGAGCCAGATCAACGCCGGGGTGGCACCGGCGCTCAGCCCCACCGCGAGCTCGAGATTCGCATACAGCTCGAGGGGATTGGGGTGCCGGTCGGCGCGCTTTCCGAACCAGAGCCCGCCGAGCCCCAGGCCCCCGATGAAGACCGCAATGACCGCAGCGGAGGCGGCGGTGGAGGCCCCGAACACGAGCCGGAAGTCGCGTTGCCAGGCGTTCTGGTAGACGAGCGCACACATTCCGGAGAGGAACAGCAGGGGAGCGACACGAAGGGCGCGATGGGACATGAGAGGCGGGCAGTGTAGACGACCCGGGCTTCGGTCGTCACCGCGCGCTTTTCGGCAGAGGGCGCACCGCTCAGGCGCCGGGGTTCAATACCGGTTGACGATGGAAAACGCGGCCGGGTGAGGAGTCGGGATCCGGAGGAATCCGACGTCGTCCCCCTCGCGCGGTTCGCGCATCACGCGGCACGACGGTTCGCATCGAAGGGTCTGGAGCCAGTGAAAGCGCAGCACGACATCGGCGTCGGGATCGGAGCCCTGGACGTCGAGGCGGTTCATGGACCAGGTCACGGCTCCTCCACCCGACTGGACGAGCTGGATCGGGACGCGCGTCTTGTAGATCCGCTGTGGGGGGATCTTCTCGACGAGCTCCAGCTCCTCTCCCCACGCGATGTCGTTGGGCTCGGTCTCGTTGAGGATGACCCAGGCGATGGCGTAGTCCTCGAAGTAGGCGCGCACGTGCTCGCGGGTGCGCTCCCCCTGGTGACGTTTCGAGAAGAGGTTGGCCGCGGCGTGCTTCATGTTGATCTCGTGGAAGCCGCCGAGAACCTGGGCGTTCGTCCGGGCGAGCAGGTACTCGCTCAACACCCACCACTCCACCAGAAACCGCCCCTGACCGTCGTCGTGCTCGCGCACCCAGTCCGCCACCTTCGCCATGTGCGCCGGCGCAGGCCCGTGACGGTACTCGTCGTCGGCCTGGTGAATGAATCCATAGGCCGACAGGGGAGGCGGCGTGCCCGTCGTGAGCGGCGGGACCTTGGGGACTGCGCGCGGGAAGAAGTACAGGACATCGGCGGCGAGGTGGGGAATCGCAATCAACGTGGCGATCGCCAGGCCGGCCTGGGCGGCGCGGGGAGCCTTTCGCAGCGCTCCTTCCCGCGCGAGATACCCGAAGAACGCCGCCGCGGGAATGCAGGCGAGGAAGGCGGCCGGCACCACGTTGCGATACTGCTGAATCTGTCGCAGCAGCTCCGAGTGCCCCCCGAGATAGGCAATCCCCAGCAGCGTGAGCAACCCCAAGCCAAGGGGCAAGACGCGATCGTCGCGATCGCGCCGCCAGAACGCCAGGCCCGCCGCGGCCCCGAACCAGGCGAGGAAGCGGAAGCCGGTGCGATTGGAGAGGATGCCCGTGGCATTGAGATCCTGGGTGAGCCCGACGTAATCCGTGGCGAGATAGGAGGGTTTCCCCACGAACAGGGCCTGGTGCTCGGTGACGTATTCGACGAATCGCAAGGCGATCACGATCCACCAGGCGTTGGTCGCGATCGTGAACAGCGCCACGGCCCAGACGGTGGCGTGGCGCGCGCGGGGCAGGGTGCGGAAGGACCGGGCGTACAGCGCGGTCATGGGGACCGCGAGCAGCACAAAGACGCTCGGGTGAATCAGGTGCAAGACCGCCATCCAGAGCGCCAGCGCGGCTGCGCGAAGCCAACCGCCGTCGCGCAGATACCGGTACAGAAGCCCCAGCGGAAGCACGAACGTGCACGAAACGACGCAGAACGCGATCGCCCCCGAGTGCCACGACCAGCGCGCGAGACCGTCGAAGTACCACACGCCCAGGGCGAGCGCCGCGGCGCCCAGCGACTCCGCCTTGCCGAGACGGAACAACCGCGCGGACACCCAGAACACGGGCACCACCAGCAGGTGCGCGAACAGCACGAAGAGGTTGAACGCGGTCGCCTTGGGAACCCCCAGCTTCCACCAGGCGTACGTCCACAGCTCCCACCCCTTGTTGTCGGCGTCGAACACCGTTCCGCTGGGGAACCCCGCGAGCTGCTGCGGATCGTACAGCCACGTCTTGCCGAAGCGATCCATCGCCTCGGTCACGCGCAAGGTCTGCTCCGCATGCGTCGCGAAGTCGATCCACGCCAGCGGATACTGCGTGAAGATCGGAGCCCGCTTCGTGGCGTGCAGCACCAGCGCAAGGTGCAAGAGCACGAGACACACCGACGCCGCGATCACGACCGTGCGCGCGGTCAGCCGCGCACCGAGCCATGCCCCCAGCGCCCTGACCC
>JAKLDZ010000492.1 GCA_022703255.1 Myxococcota bacterium
CCGCGCAGTCAACGGCAAGCTCTCCGCGGTGCCCTGAGCCCGCCCCCCGCGCTTCACGCGCTGGCTCTCTGCCCGCCGCCTGTCCCCGGTGGGCGTCGCCCAGGCGCGGCCTCGTGCCTCCCGGTGCGACTGCAACCCGCGGCTGCAGCTATACTCCCGCGCCCATGCCCAGCGACTCATCCCTTCGCATCACGTTTCTCGGCGGCGCGTCCGCCATCGGTGCGTCCTGTGCCTTCGTGGAAACCGACTCCGTCAATGTCCTCGTCGATTGCGGGATCCGCTTCGAGCCCGGCCGAGAGCTGCCGGACCTCTCTTCGCTCTCGGGCAAGCGGGTGGACGCAATCCTGCTCACTCACGCGCACACCGATCACACGGGTGCCCTTCCGGTCATCTGTGACGCGTTTCCCGGGACGAGCGTGTACGCCACGCCTCCAACCATCGACCTGGTGGGCATTCTCCTGCGCGATGCGCTCAAGCTGATGCGCGGCGCCGATCGCGAAGCCGATCTGCCTCTGTACTCGCAGCTGCAGGTCGATCGGGCCGTGGCGGCGTGCCGTCCAGTGGTCTTCGGCGACCCGGTGGAGCTCTTCGGGACACGCATCACGTGGCTGCCTGCCTCGCACATCCTCGGCGCGTCCATGATTCACCTCGCCACGCCCGCCGGGAATCTGCTCTTCACTGGCGACTACAGCGTAACGCCCCAGAGGACCGTCCCGGGCCTCGCACGCCCCTCGCTCCCGGTCGACATCGTAGTGAGCGAGGCGACCTACGGTGAGCGTCTCCACGAGGACCGCGAGGCGGCGGAGCAGCGTCTGGTTTCGCAGATCCGCGAGGTCATCGAGGCGAAGGGACGCGTGCTCATTCCCGCGTTCGCGATCGGACGTGCGCAGGAGGTGTTGTGCATCCTGAGGCAGGCGATGAGCCGCGGGACGCTGGCCAGAATCCCGGTGTGGGTCGACGGCATGGTACGGGCCGTGTGCGAGGTCTACGCGCGCAGCGAGCGGTATGTCAGCAGGCAGCTTGCGGCGGAGTCGCGACATGGGCGCCACCCGTTCTACACGGACGACATCCGCGCGGTGCGCGACCCCTCCGAGCGGGCACGTGTTCTCGAGGGCGGACCGTGCGTGATCGTCGCTTCGAGCGGGATGCTTTCGGGCGGCGCTTCCGCCTTCTACGCGAGGCAGATCGCGACCCAGGCGCGCGACGCGATCCTGTTGACCGGGTACCAGGACGAGGAGTCTCCCGGCCGCTCCTTGCTGGCGATGGCGGCGGGACAGGGGCCTCGGGAGCTGAGGCTCGGCGGCGAGACCGTGAGCGTCGCGTGCACTGTCGCCAGCTACGGGCTGTCCGCGCACGCCGATCGGCTCCAGCTCGCCGGCCTGCTGCAGGCGGTGAGGCCCCGCACCGTCGTGTTGGTCCACGGCGATCGCGACGCGAAGGCCGCGCTGGGGCGGTCCATCGAGTGCCGCGACGTGGTCCTCGCGGAAGACGGACAGAGCGTCGTGAGGCGGGGCCGTCCTCGAGCTGCCTCCGAGCGAGCACCGGAGCAGCGTCCCCTTCCGGGGCCCGAGGACGTGGATCGGGTGCGTGCCCTCCTGGGGCCGCCCGGGCCGATGCCGAGCCTGGACAAGGACGTGGCGGAAGCCTGGTTCGGTGAGGGGGCGGGCCCTGAGCACCGCGATCGGCTCGCGGCGCGGCTCGAGGCGCTGGGCCTGGTTCGACGGGATGACGAGCGGCGCGGCCGGCTGTGGATTCTGGCCCCGTCTGAAACGCATGCGCTGCCGGATGAGGCGCGGCTCGAGAGCGCGCTCAAGGCCGAGAACCCGAAGGGCAGGCTGCTCGAGATGTGCATGAGAATGCGCCTGCCGCCACCCACCCTGGAGATGTCCGTCGATGGCGCCTATCACGTCGCGAATGCCACGCTCACGCTCGGAGGCAGGGTGTTGCGCAGCGGTCCGCAGCGCGCATCCACGCGCAAGACGGCCGAGCAGCTCGCGGCGTCATGCCTGCTCCGCCTCGTTGCTGCGGAGTCGTCGCTCGATGGGGCACGTTCCGTAGGCGAAGAGGCTGCGGTGGAGCTTGCACGCGCCAATCCCAAAGGGCGTCTGCTCGAGTGGTGTGCCGCCGCCTCGAGCTTCGTGGTGCGTTTCGAGAACCGCGCGGATGCCCGCGGATACGCGGCCCGAGCGATCGTGCGCGCCGCGTCCGGCGCTGCCATCACCACGGCCTGGCACGTCGCGCCACAAGCCAAGACCGCCGAGCAGGCGGCGGCCGACGAAGCCCTCGCGAACCTCGGAGGACTCCCGGCGGACTCGCGCGGGCTCGACGAGACACCTGGCACGGGGCCCGAGCCTGCCGGGGGTCCCCCGGCACGCGAGGCTCGCATGCTGCTCAACGAGCTCAGGCAGCTCGGGATCATCGCGGACTTCGGCTATCGCATCGAGGATCGTCGCGGTCCCGTCCATCAGCCGGTGTTCGTCATCGTGGCGTGGGCCAGGCTGCCCGACGGATCCACGCTCGAGGGTGACGCGTGCGAGAGCGGCTCGAAGAAGTCGGCGGAACGGGACGCAGCAGACCGCCTCGCGAGCAGGCTTGCGACCGCAGGAATCATCGCAGGATGATCCGGGGCGACCTCGAGACGGGCTCTCCGCGCGCTACCCTGCGCTCTCGGCGGGTGCGGCCTCGGTCTTGGGCTTGCGCAGCTCCGCGAATGTCGCGGGGTTGTCGCGCAACGCCCGCTCACGCGCCTCGCGCGCATGCGGGCCCGCCTCGCCGACCGGGATCTCGCTCTTGTCCTTGGGCGCCTTGTAGAGCGGCACTGGATGCCCCGGCTCCACGTACCGGAACACGAGCGCGTCGAGGGTGCCGCAGGCGGCCTCGAACTCGCGCGTGTGACGGATCGCACCGGTCGCTTCGCTCGCGCACACCTCGGCGCACAGACCACAGAACATGCACTTCGACACGTCGATGTCGAAGCGCGAGATCATCATCTTCTTGGTCTCGGCGTCCTTCGAAAGCTCGACCGCGATGCAGTTGATCGGGCATGCCTTCTCGCACCGCTTGCACCCGATGCAGATGTCGAGCTGGACCTCGAGCAGTCCGCGGAAGCGCTTCTGCAGCATCTGGGTGACGGGCTTCTCGGTGCGATCCGGGTACTGGATCGTGATCGGCTCCCGGAGCATGTGGGAGAAGGTCACGGCCATCCCTTCGAGGATGGTGTTCGCGGACCTGATGACTTCCTTGGCCTTGTCTCCGAGACTCATGGCGACTCCGTGGGACCTTGCGCGCGAGGTGCGACCACCTGGCGCGGCGGGACTATACACCGGAGCCCTCGGCTGCGCACGGGCGCAAACCGCCCCGGTCAGGGCCCCTCCGGCGACACGCCGGCCGGAATCTGCAGGGGAAAGGCCTCTCGCATCAGCGCCTCGACGCTCATGTTGCGCTGAGTCTCGAGCAGCGCGCGGCCGAGGGAGACCATCTGCGTCACACGCACCTGGCGCAGCCAGCGCCACCAGGAAGACGCCGACGACGACGAGCTGAGCACGTTGCGCTTCCAGCTCCGGGCAAACAGCTCGAAGAAACGCCTCCGTCCGAGCCGCGGCTCGAACAGGATGTGGTGCATGTCGTACTTGGACCAGTCCTTCTCCACGATCCGCGACGCCATCCGGTCGTACAACGGCGTGCCTGGCAGCGGCGTCTGGATCGTATAGCCCGCCCGCGTCAGCTTCAGACGATCCACCAGATCCCACATGGCCTGGAAGTCGCGCTCGTCCCAGTCGGGGTCCACCACGAAGTTGCCCGTGACCCCGAAGCCCGCCTCGCGCGCCACGCGGATCCCGGCCTCGAACCCCGCCAGATCGAAGCCCTTGTCCAGCTTGCTCAGAGCGGCGTCCGTCGGCGCCTCGAACCCGAAGAAGATGTCGAAGTGCGCCGCCAGCGGACGCCACCTCGCCAGCAGCTCCGGGTTGCGCCCCACCGTGTCGAGCCTGCTCTGCACCAGCACCCAGTCCTTGCGCACCGCGCGACGCGACAGCTCCCGCGCCAGCTCCTCGCTGCGCGCACGCGGGTGGAAGAACAGATCGTCGATGACGAAGACGTCCGGCCCCGCGGCAGCGAGATCCTGCACCACCGACTCGATCCCACGCATGCGGAACGACTGCTCCTGCACCTTCCAGATCGAGCAGAAGTTGCAGCGATACGGGCATCCGCGCGTGGTCTCGACCGCCCAGATCGGGCTCTTG
>JAKLDZ010000493.1 GCA_022703255.1 Myxococcota bacterium
GATGTCGAAGCCATGTTTCCTGACCGGGTGGGAGGGATGCGCTCGAGAAGCCGCACCGGATTCCTTGCACCATCGACCGCCGCGCTGTGTAACACGTGTGCAAAAGCAAAGGACTGCCGATGCATCCGTCAGAGGGATGGGCGAATGTGCGGGTGACGAACCACCTGCAAGTGACCCATGGCGCAGCGCGGCAAACGACACCCGAGAGGGGTGGACACGAGCCGTCAACGATAGGGGTTCTTCTTCAGATCGTCGGTGGCTGAGGGCGGCGTGTTGCTCTTGCCGGTCGCAGTCGTCTCGGCCGTCGCCGCGGGAGTCGTGGCCGGCGGCGCCGCCCCCTGCCCCGTGCGCACCGTACCCTTCGGCGCGTCGCGACGCGTCGTGGTCGTCGTGGGAGCCGGCTCCGCCGATTGTGTCGGAGGGGCCGATGCTGCGGTCTCCGCCTGCGAGGGTGAAGCGATCGGAGGGGCGGAGGGCTGCGCGGAGGCGACGGAAGGCGACGCTCCGACATCGGCGTCGACCGAAGGCTGCGACGAGTCCGAGAGTCCGGATGGACGCGCGAACAGAAGGGCACCGGCGCCCACCAGCAGCGCCGTACCGCCGAGCGCCAACGCGACCACCTTGCGTCGGTTGCCCGCCGACTCGAGACGATTCGCGTCGGAAAGCTCGGCGATCGAGGAGGTTCCTCCGGGCGAGGAAGCGTCGGAGGGGAGCGCCACGGCAGCGGACGAGACGGTGGAGACGGTTTCTGCGTTGGGTTCGGAGGCGGGGGGGCGCAGGCCGGCGGCGGGGCGCGAGATCTCCTGCTTGGCGCGGTCGATCATCGCGAGGTGGTCGCGCACGGTGTTGCGTCGATTCGCCATGACGGGCCCGATGGCCGCCTCGACGAAGGCTTTGACCTCATGATTGGTGGCGAGCATGCGCGCGCCCCGGGCGGCAGACTCGATGGCGTCAGCGAACTCCGCCGCGGTAGCGAATCGCGCGGTGGCCTCCCGGTCGAGGGCCCGGTCGAGCACCTTCTCGAGGGTGACCGGCATGACCGGGTTGCCCTGACGGAGCTTCGGGATCGGCTCGAACATGAGCCTGTTGAGCGTCACCGCCTCGTTCTCACCCATGAACAGCCGCTTGCGGCACAGGGCTTCCCACAGCACGATCCCGGCCGCGAACACGTCCGCCGATCGCGTCACCTGGCCGCCCCGCGCCTGCTCCGGCGCCATGTACGCGACCTTGCCCTTGAGCTGACCCGCCCGCGTGCTCGACAAGCGCGTCGTCGCATGCGCAACCCCGAAGTCCGAGATCCGCGCGACCCCGTCCAGATCCAACAGCACGTTCTGCGGCGACACGTCTCGATGCACCAGGCCGAGAGCGTTGCCGTCGGGATCCCGAAGCTCGTGCGCCGCGTGCAGACCGGCCAGCATGTCGAGCACGATCTTCACCGAAACACCAGGTGGGATGCGCGTGTTCTCGCGCACCGCCTTCGCTAGGAACGTCGAGAACGTGTCGCCCTCGATGTACTCCATCACCAGGTAGTAGCCCGAGGCGCCTGCGCCAACCTCGAGGACGGGCACCACGTTGGGGTGACGGATGTTGGCGACGAGGCGGGCCTCGTCGAGGAACATCTGGACGAAGGACTCCTCGTTGCCGAGGTGTGGGTGCATGCGCTTGATGGCGAAGAAGCGCTGGAAGCCGCCGACTCCCTGCAGGCGTGCCAGATACACGGTGGCCATGCCGCCCGACGCGATCTCCGCCACCAGCTCGTAGCGGTCGATCTGCGGAGGCATCTCCGCGCTGGAGCCGAGCAGCTTGAAGCCAGCCATCAGAACCTGCCGGCTGCACCGAGCTGCAGGCCGCCGGACCACCCGACGACCGGCTGAACACCGGAGCGCGCCCGTCCTCCCGATTCCGTTTCCCCGCTGCTTCCCCCGGACCACGACGTGAACGCCGCGATCACACCCGTCACGGCTGCCACCCCAAGCGTCGTTCCCAGGAGGATGTTCGTCCGCTTCTGGCTCGACAGGCCGTCCTGGTACTCCGGGCAGCTCTCGCCCTGGTTCACGCATGCGGCTTCCACCGCGTCGCGCCCCGGGTTGTTCTTCGTGTCGAGGCCGCTCCAGATCGTTACCCCCGTGAGCACCGCGGTCACGCCGAGCCCGGCGTAGAAGACATACGGCGGCAGCCCGCCCGAGGGGGGCGGCGGAGGGGGCGGGGGCGGAGCACTGGAGGTTGCGATCGCGGAGGTCGCGCCGGAAGCGATCGGGGGGAGCATTTCGGCAGGACGAAGCGACAGCACCTGCTCGCGCCCCTTGTCGCCCTTGACCTTGATCGCCCGCCCGCGCCCCTCGGTCCACGATGCGGACACCGAGTGCTCGCCAGGCTCGAGGTAGACGATCTGCTCGGTGGAAGGATCCCCGTACGTCGCCTTGTCGTCGACCACCAGCCCGCAGGCCGGAGCGCAGTGCACGCGGATCCGGAAGAGCTGCTGCCTCGCGTCGTCGATCACACCCCGCGCGAGGGTCACCGTGGCCTCGTCCTTCGGATAGCGGCGCAACGCTAGCTCCGCCAGGGTGGCAGCGCGCGCCGCAAATCCCCCTTCCTTCCGGGCGCGGATCGCCAGCCGCAACGCCTCCATGCTCGGAGCGTCGCGATCGGCGTTCTCGAAGTGCTCTGCCGCTCCCTCGAAGTCCTTCTGCAGGTAGGCACGGCGGCCCGCATCGAATTCCTCCGCGGCGATGCGGATCTTCGCAGCCTCCGCGGCCTCATCGGCCATCGCGGGACCGACGGCACAGGCGATCAGGAGGACCGCACGGGCGGACCACGAAAAACGACTCATATGAGGGAAGGCTCTACCGGACAGGGGGTTTCGTCAACCTTCTTGTGCCTCTTCTCGCCGCTCCGCTCCGAACAGGCGACTGTGCTACCATGCCCAATGAATGTCCCGCCTCCGACCGCCGCCGCGGCCCTCCCCTGCCTTGACCGCCTTGTGCGTCCTGGCCTTGGGCCTCACCGCGGTCACCTGCTCGGAGTACGACTCCTCCCTCCTGCACTTCACGCACGACGACTCCGGCACCCCGGACACGTCGCCCCCCTCCGAGCCAGCCCCGGAACCCTCGCCGGAGCCCGAACCCGAGCCGGTGCCCGAGGCAGGCCCGGAACCCGTCGCGGAGGTCGGCCCCGAGACGCCCGACCCGCGGTGGTGCGACACGTGCAAAGACTCCTCCGTTGCCCGCTCCGTCTGCGCTCCCCAGATCAGCGACACCGGCAACGACATCGGCATCGTCGCCTTCGCGTTCCGATCCCTGCGCATGGGCATGGACTCCGCCAAGCCCAATGACTGGAAGGAGCTCGGCCTCGATCTCGACTGCCTCGCCACCGACAAGACCGGACTGCCCACGACCTGCAAACGCGCCGCGAACGCCACCGCCGCCGTCGTCGAAGACGGTCTCCTCGGCCGCGACAACAGCTTCGGGCGCAACGTCGGCGGGCTCATCGTGCTGCTCGAAACGGTGCACCTCATCGACAACCTCGAGGTCGACGAAAACCAGCGACTCGAGACCGGGAGCAACGGTTTCGTGATCACGCTGGAGGGGTGGGACGGGCTCCCCGACGACTCCCGGGTGAACGCATCCCTGTTCCTGTCGCGCGGAGTCTACGACGCCGCAGGGGTGGAGGAGCTCGTGGCGAAGTGGGACGGCACCGACTTGTGGAGCATCGACAGCTCCTCGCTCGGCGCCGGCGATACCGCGAAGTTCAACGACGACTCAGCCTACATCAAGGACGGCGTCCTGGTCGCGCACCTGCCGGACGGCGTGCCGTTCCAGTTCGAGGGCTCCGGAGCGTCGCTCGAAATGGCCCTGAACAAGAGCACGTTGAGCATGCGGATCGCCGAGGATCGCAAGACGGCGACGGAAGGGGTGCTCGGCGGTGTCTGGGGGCTGCAGGCCGCGTTGACCTCCATCGGCGCGTTCGCCGAATCCAACGGGATCTGCCCCGACGACCCGTCCTATGCCACGGCGATCCAGATGGTCACCAACGCTCCCGACGTGCGGCTCGATCTCGTCCCCAAGCCGGACCTTTCCTGCAATGCGATCTCGTTCGCGTTGGCGAGGAGCTTCGCGGTCGCGGCGTCCTGGCCGGCCTTCGAGCCCTTCTTCGTGGCGTCGATGTGGTCACTGATCGCGCCCCAGTGGCCAGCGAGCAGACCGAACAGCTTGTCGGAGGCG
>JAKLDZ010000494.1 GCA_022703255.1 Myxococcota bacterium
GCGGTTCTTCTCGCGGCTCATGGCCGGGCTGAGGATCTTCAGGGCCACGCGCCGCCCGGTCGAGAGCTGCCGGGCCTCGTAGACCACCCCCATGCCGCCGCGTCCGATGCACTCCAGGATGCGGTAACGCCCGGCCACCACGTACCCGATGAGCGGGTCCGGCCCCGAGGCGTGCCAGTCGTCTTCCTCCAGCGACTCCTCCTCGAACTTCAGGCCGAGCTCGTCCTGGACCCGCTCCGCGCTCTGCTCGCCCGCGGCGGGTGCGTTCTCGATCACCACGGGCGACGGCGTCGTGCCCGGAGCGCTCCCGGGCAGGGTGGCGCGCTGCGCCGCTCCCGCGCCGTCGACGGGGCCGCCACAGCGACAGCAGGTGTCGCAGTCTCCGCGCATCTGCTCGCCGCAGGTGGGGCACACGCTGAAGGTGACGGCGGAGGACTCCGTCATGTCACTTCCTCGCCGGCAGGGAGAACGCCATGTCCACCTCGGGCGCGGCGGCGGTTCCCTTGGCCTCGTAGATCCCGGCGACGTAGCCGAAGACGCGGAGCTTCTGCCCCTTGGGCAGCGCTTCGGGTCCGGCGCGCATGACCCGCACCAGGCAGGGCGACTTGCGACACCCCTCCCGCGCGTCGAACAGCACGATCGTCTCGTTGCCCTGCACCCGCGAGTCCAGCACCTCGCCCTGCAGGAACACCGCGCTGCCCGTGTGCTTGCGGGGATCGGCTAGCAGCGACTCCAGCTCCACCTTCGCCTGCGACGAGAACGCCTTGCCCGCGGCCTCCAGATCCGTCACGCGGTCCACCGTGAACGACACGATCCGCGGCGCCTGATCCTTGGCGACCGCGCGCACCTTCACCGTGGTCTCCCCCATCTGATCCACCTTCAGCGTGCGCGCGAAGGCCCCGTCCGCTCCCGTGGCGATCTGCGTTCCGCCGATGTCGATCACCGCGCCCTTCAACGTGCGTCCCGCGATCAGGAACGTGGCGGATTCGAGCACCGCCCGGGGACGCGGCGACTCCAGGACGAGCGGCGTCACGCCCAGCTTGACCGCCACCGTCCCACGGTCGGTCTGGCCCTTTCCGTGCGTGATCTCGTAGGGGATCTTCCGATCGATGAACCGCGTCTCCGCCGACGCGCCGGTGCACTCCGAGGCGACGTCGATCGCATGCGAGCCCTTGCCGTCCGCGCCCAGCGCCACCGGCTTGCCGTCCACGGTCACCTTCGTGTCCCGCGTCGCCTCGACCACAATCTTCACCGACGGCTCGTTGCCGGCCAGGCCCGACAGGTCGGGGCGGATCCGGTACGAGATCGGGACCACCAGCTTCACGTCCTCGTCGCGCCCGGTCCCGGGACGATCGATTCGTATGACGAACTTGTTGTCGCCCACCAGCAGCGGCGACGGCAGCGTCACGTCGGCCACCCGATCCTTGACGACTCCGCTGGCCCCGGCGATCGCGAAGGTCGTGCCGTCGGGGCACGAAGCGCACGAGATCCGCAGCGCGTCGCCGCCCCGATCGTCGATCCTCGCCTCGGCCTTGATCGGCGGCGGGCTGGGCCAGAACAGGGCGACTCCGACGGCGATGACCGCGACCATCCCGCCCAGCAGCGCGATCACGAAGGCGGGGCGCCGGTAGAGCGGGGCTTGACGGATGAGCACCTTGCGCTTGCGCTTGATCACCTCGCGCACCGGAGGCTCTTCGGGCTGCGGGGGACGCCACGCGGCATCCGGGGGCGGAGCCCCGGGCGCGATCGGCGCCACCCCCGGGACGGCCACTCCCAGCATCGTTGCGTGAGCGCTCGGCGGATTCGCTCGCATGGGCTGCGCCGGCGCGGGTGCGGGCGCAGGGGCTGCGGGGGGACGATCGTAGGTCGGCGCGATCCCGGGGAGCGCGACTCCGAGCATGGTCTGCTTGGCGCTCGGGAGGGTTGGCCCCGACGCAGCGGGCGCAGCGGGGGCTGGGGCTGCGGGAGGAGCTGCTGGAGCGGGCACGCCGAGCATGGTCTGCTTGCCCGTGAACGGGGGCTGCGGGGCTGGGGCGACGGCCGCGGCCTGCAGCGGCATCCCGAGCATCGTTTGATGCGGCTTCACGGGCGACGGGGCAGCCTGGGGTTGCGGCTGCTGCGGTTGCGCGGGCGCGTAGGGCGGTTGCGGCTGCGCGGGCGCGTAGGCCTGCGGCTGCTGCGGCTGCGCGGGCGCGTAGGGCTGCGGCGGTTGCGGCTGCGCGGACGGGATGGGGATGCCCTGCCCTGCCATCCCGATCACCGTGCGTTTCGGATCCAAGGGGCGAGCCTGTGGCTGCGGCTGCGCCTGGGGCCAGGGTTGCTGCTGCGGCTGCGCCGGAGGCTGCGCCTGGGGCCAGGGTTGCGGCTGCGCGGGGAGCTGAGGTTGCTGCTGCGGTTGCGCCTGTGGCTGCGGCTGCGCAGGGAGCGGAGGCTGCGGCTGCGCGGCGGGTCCCCATGCGGAGCCGGCCACCATCGTCTGCTTGAGCTTCGCCTTGTCCGCGACGGGCGCCAGCGGTTGGCCACAGCCGGCGCAGAAGGGTGCCCTTCCATCGGAGGGCCTTCCGCATCGCGGGCAGGGCGTCATGGGCGCGCATTGTAACAGGGAAGGTCCGACCGATCAGGTAATCGGCCAAACGGACGCGCGATGCCCCTTCGGTTCGGGCGCGGACCGCGGTCGCGATCGCGCGCCGGGTCCGCGTTCCTGCTGAAAGCTTGTGCAGACCGACTCGCTGAAGCTATGGGTGGGAGCCGATGCTCGCCAAGCGCCTGGTCCCCAGCATGCCCGTCCCTGCGAGGCTCGGGGGATCGCTTGCGAGCGAGCTGAGCGAGCGTGCGCAGAAGCTGGACGACGCGGGAGCGGACGAGCTGTTGATCGATCTGTCCGAGGCGCTCGACGGGAATCGGGAAGGCGCTCTCGAGGTGCTGGGCAAGATCGCCGGCACGGTGTCCATCCCGGTGATCGCGCTCGGAGCGCGGGATCTGCCGACCGCGCAAGCTCTCATCGACGCTGGAGCCGATCGGCTCGTGGTGCGATGGGAGGCGGATCACCCTTGGATCCTCAGCGCGTCGGAGCGTTGGGGGACCACTTCCGTGGTGTCGCTGCTGGCGGCTCACGAGGCGTGTCCGGCGAACGCGCGGCAGTCCTGCGCCCTCGGCGCCGGCGAGCTCATGGTGCGCGTGGATCCGGCGCGTCCCTTCGATCCGCAGGCGCTGCGCGAGGTCTCCGAATCGGTCTCCGTGCCGATCATGGTGGCCGGGCCTTTCGGCGCTCCGGAACACGCGCGCCACGCGCTGCTCGAAGGACGCGCCGATGCGGTCGTGGTCCCGCTCGATCAGGTGGAGGCGGCGGGCGGGGTGATCGAGCTCGAGCGGTATCTTTCGGCGGCGGGGATCGTGGTGCGAGGGGCGAGTTGACGACGATGGACATGAGGCTCGAGCAGGTGCTCGCGGCAGCCCGCGCGAGGCGCGCCGCACTGACGGTGGAGACGGCTGGCTACATCGCTCTTGGGGTCGCGGACGCGCTCGCCGTCTCCCCGGGGGTCGTGCGTGAAACCGACGTGGTCCTCGATGCCGAGGGCAACGTGACGGTGTCCGGCGCGGCGCGCTCGGAAGACGCCCATGCAGCCGAACGCAGCGTCCGCACGATGCTGCAGAAGCTACTGTCGGTCTGCGCCGGAGCATCCCCCGCGTTGTCCGCCTGCGCCCGCCGCACGGCCGGCGCGGGCATGCGCCCGCTGGTGGAGGAGCTCGAGGCGGCCTTGATCCCGGTCAACCGATCGGCCGCGCGCCGCTCCATCGGACGCCTCGCGCGCGAAGCCTCCAAGGCCGGTCCTCTCCCCTCGGAACCTCCGCGTCCGTCACCGCGCGCGCCGCATCGCGACGTCGCCCCTGGCCCCGTGCCTCGCATGGAGTCCGAGCCCGAGCCCGAGCTCGAGCCCGCACCTGCACCGGAGCCCGCAAAATCGGCTGAATCCGTCGCCGATCGCGCCTCGGACGTCTTCGCCGCCGCGACCGAGCCCGACTTCACCGCTCGCCCCGCACCAGCGATCGCGCCACCGATCGCGCCATCCATCCACATTCAGGATCAGGTTGAGACCACCCCGACAGAGCTCACCTCGACCGTCGAGGTCGAGGCCCAAACGGATCTGACCGTTCCCCTCGAGATCGTGCCGATCCC
>JAKLDZ010000495.1 GCA_022703255.1 Myxococcota bacterium
AGCCATGACACCCGACACCGGATGTCGCAGGACGTGGCGTCCCGCTTCGCGGACGATCATCATCACGGGCTTGGGGATCCAGGACAGGGGAGCGAGCTTCACGTGCGCTATGTACCGCCGCGCACGGGAAGACGGAAGCGGAGACGGCGAGAGGAGAAAGCCAAGGAAGCGTGGGACCGGTTCGTGCGGAGGAGCTGCGCTGCGATGCCCCCGCCACCCTGCGGCGCCGGGGGCCCTGGACTCAGTAGTGGCGGATCGCGTGGTAGGTCGACGAGACCGTGCGGAGGTTGCGCACGCATCCGTACGAGCAACCCTTGCACTCGTAGGCGTAGAGGCTGCCCCAGCCGTCGCCCTTCTCGTAGAGCATGATGTGGCCCGCGCCGTTGCTGTTGTAGACGAAAGCGTCGGCCGCCAGCAGCGAGCTGCGCGAGATCGTCTTCCACTGCGAGGTGTCCGAGTCGAAGCTCACCGTCGAGTACGGGTGGTTGTCCACCGTGATGTCGCTGTTGTTCGAACCCACCTGCCAGATCTTGCCAACGTAGCCGGAGCAGTCGGCGCCGTAGCTGCCGTAGTGCGTGCAGCTGGGGCAGCTCCCCGAGCACGAGCCCTTCGTAGAAGAGGTCGGCCCTTCCGGCCGCCACCGCGCATGGCCCCACCAGTACGAGAAGCCAACGCCGTCCGATGCGCGACCCAGCGCCGCCGTCCGCGACGAGGACACCGACCCGCTGTCGGACCCGCCACTGCTGCCGCCGCCGAGCTTGATGTAGCTGCCGTAGACCCACCCCTTCGTGCCCTGGTGCGTGACGTTGTAGAAACCGTTCTGCGGCGAGGTCGAGACCAGCGTCACCTGCGCGCCCGTCGCGAGCACCCGGATGACCGCGTAGGAGGTCGACGGCCCCGTGCGGAAGTTCACGTCCGTCGTCGTCACCAGCGAGCTGCCCGCCGGGAAGGCGCCCGTGCTGCCCGAGCTCGAGACCTGCACGTAGTTGCCGTAAAGCCAGCCGGTCGTGCCCTGATGAGAAACCTTGTAGAAGCCGTTCTGCGGCGAGGCGGCAACGACCTGCACCTTCGTGCCCTTGGGGAGCACGCGGAAGATCCCGTACGAAGTCGAGGGCCCCTTGCGGAAGTTCACGTCCGCCGTCGTCACGAGCGTGCTCCCGATCGAGACACTCCCCGACAGCGCGTCGGCCGCGAGCTCCGTGTCATCCGACGCGCCACTCAGCTCGGCCGTGTCCATGGAGCTCTCGGCCGCGGAGCAACCGCAGGCGATTGCCAACATCGAGACCGCAACCATGCGGTAGGTCTGGTGAGCGAGTGCGCGAAGTTCACGAGGAGCGTTGAGCATCGGAGTGCCTCCGTTGGGGTCTGCAACGCGCTCTTGCCAGAGTCGTGCCGAAGGCAGATTCTCATGGCCGCTCTCTTGCAGCCCACACCGAACCACACGCTGCACGGCAACCCCCAACGAGAGGTGCCCCCCCCATGCGCAAGCTCGCCGTACCCCTCGCCATCGCCCTCTTCCTGATCGCTCTCGTCGCGGTGCTCGTCTCCACGCGACGCCCCTCCAAACCGATCGATGACAAGGCCTCCACTCGCGCGTCCTCGTCGTCCGAAGCCCCTGCCTTCTCCGTGCTCGCCTTCCCGCGCCCTGCCCCCGCCGCTTCCTCCAGCTCCGCTGGCCCCGCCGCCGCCGGAGCTTCGCTGCTCACCACGATCCCCTGGGGCTCCGGCCCCAACGCCCTCGGTCGCGAACGCCCGCAAGAAGGCAACCCCGAGGCGCCCATGAGCCTCGCTCCCACCGGCGACGGACGCTTCGTCGTGCTCGATCAGGTCAACGGCCGCCTCGCGTGGCTCGACAAAAACGGCAAGTTCGAGCGCACCGCGCCCCTGTCCCAGCGCACCCCGCAAGACGTCGTCTCCGCCGGCGAAGGCAAGGTCGCCGTCCTCGACCGCCTCGGCGACAAGAACGTCGCCATCGTCGACGACAAGGGAAACACCCTCGCCTCCCTCCCCCTCACCAGCCCCGGCATGCCCGATCCCTCTGGGATCAGCGGCATTTTCGTCAACGGCAAGGACGTCTACGCCGAGTACGAGCACGGCAAGACCGTGCTGCTCGGCAGCACCGACGGCACTCTCCTGCCGGACGGCACCGAGCTTCCCGGCCGCCCCGGCCAGGACGGCAAGACCGTCTTGAGCGCGGGCATCATCAGCGCCGTCGAAGGACGACTCTGGGTCAGCGCAGTCAACCTCTCCGACCAGGAGCACCGCTTCACCCGCGAGCTGCGAATGCCCATGCCGATCGGCAATATCGCCCTGCTCGACACCGACAAGCGCGGCGTCATCTTCCTCGCCGCCGTGCTCGTCGACGACACCCTCGGCCAGACCGCCGGCGCTCAGATCGTCTGCCTCTCCCCCGACTCCGGCGCACCCGTCGGCGGCAGCTTCGTCTCCTACACCGATACCCCCGAAGAGACCTTCCGCAGCATGGCCGTCCTCGAAAACGGCACCGTCATCATGGCCGTACCCACCGAGCAGGGCATGCAGTACCAGGTCGTCGGCGGCTGCTGATTCACCTGGATCCTTCGCGATCCATCCTCTCCCGCTCCCGCCTCCTCCGTCCCCCATTGCGCAACCGTCTGCGCAACCTGCCGCCCCCTCCCCTGCTCGAGTTGCGCAAGGCCTTGCGCAAGCCCTTGCGCAACTTGTCCGCCCCACCCCAGCCCGCTCGCGCGACGCCGCCTACGCCGAGCGCGGACCTCCGCCCATCGGCGGCCCCTTCTCCGACGCAAACGTGAACTGACGCGTCACCGCGAGCGTGTAGACCACCGAGTTGACGTCTTCCTCGTCGGCCACCCGCTTGCGGTACAACGACAGGATGTTCGTTCCGCCCGCCTCGATCGCCCCGATCACCGCGGCCGCCGACGGATCCCCCTTCAGCCCCGCTGCGTTCGCGTCGTCGCGCAAGACCAGCGTCCGATCCTTCATCCGATAGAGCGTTCCCCGAATGCGGTGCCGGTCGTACCACGCGCGAACCGTCTCGAGCATGACCTGCAACGGCTCGACGCGGACGGGGGACTTGCCGCCCCATTGGTCGAGCGCGTGGATGTCGCGGTAGAAGGCGTAGGTGGTTTCCGGCGGGAGATTCGCGAGCGCAGCGAACTTGCGCAGCATCTGGACCTGGAGCACGACCTCGAGCTGCTGGCGCTTGATGGCCTCCTGCAGCACCAGGTACTCGCCCAGCGGGGCCTCCATCGCCGCTGCCTCTCGAAGCGCCTCGTCCACCGCGTCCCGCCCGATCAACCCGCCTTCGACCAGCATCGCTCCGAGCAGCTCCACCGGACGCCCCGTCTTGATCCGCGTGGGCACGCCGTCCCGGAACGCGATCAGGTGCTCGGTACGATCCGGCTCCACCAGCAGCACCGTTCCCGATGCAGCATGGTCGAGCAGGTAGACCAGGATGTGGACCATCGGAGTGGTCGCCAGATCCCCCTTCGCGGCGGGCTTGCCGACCAGTCGAGCCCGCTCCGGCGCGCCCCCTGCGGTCGGCTCCGATGCGCCCGCGTCGGCTTGCCCCGAGTCCACGATCCGCGCCCCCGACACTGGACTCCCCGACGCCGGCCCGCTGCCGAACGACTGGAAGGACGCGAACGAGGGGTAGGACTGGCGCGAGTCGCCATCGTCCTGCTCGAACCCGACATCGTCCTCGCCCGCCGATGACTCCGCCTGCTTCACCGCCGGATACGAAGGCGTCGGCACGGGCACGACGATCTCCGCGATGCGAGTCGCCCTCGGCCGCGGCGAGGAGGGAGCAAGCCCGAGCGCGCTTCGCGCCGCGTCGGCCGCCGACATGCCCTGCACGGGCTGGGGAGTCTGGGACGCAACCGCGTCGCCCACTTCCCGCGCGCCGCTCTGCGCAATCGAAGGCACCTCGGGGACGGTCGCAGCGCGCGAAGATCGCGCGACGATGTCCGCGGGCGATGGGGTCAGGTCGCGGGGAGGCGGAGGGTACGGAGAGACGTCGGCATCGGGCGCCTGGCGAGCACCGGGACGCGCGGGCACCGTGTTGCGCACGATCGCCCTGCGGGGACGCATGGGCGGTCTGGGCTGCGAAGGCAACAGGAACTGGCGCGTGATCAGCAGCGTGTACAGCAGCGTGCTCACAACCTTGTC
>JAKLDZ010000496.1 GCA_022703255.1 Myxococcota bacterium
GACGAGCACCAGCACCTGTGGCTCCGGGTCGAGCATGACGAGGTCGATCTCGCCCGCGCGGCACCGATAGTTGCGCGTGAGCAGCACGAGGCCCGCGGCTTCGAGATGCCTCTGCCCGATCGCGCTCATCCCTCCGCACGCATGCTCGCGCCCGTCCGGCTTCCGATCGTCTCCACTTCCGAACCTTCGTCCCGGCTCCTCGGTCGCGCCTGACCCCCTCCTACAGCACTCCCACCTCCAGGTGCGGAATCCTCCCCGCCGAGAGTCTCGACACCCGCTCCTCGCCGTCGGGCCAGTACACCACGTACACGATCGACCGGTAGACGATCGGGTGGAACCTGCGACGCACCGGCTCGAGCATCGGATTCGCCGAGCAGAGCCCCATCGTCACGTACGACAGACCCCTTCCGCGCACCTGGTGCAGCGCGGACTCCACGAGTCGAATCAGCACCCGCGGATCGTCGTCGTCGCTCGCCGCGTGGGTCAGGAAGGCGTGCGGAATCGCCTCTCCGATCGCGGGGAGCCGAGGCACCGGAGCGATGTGGGAGACCGCGTTGAGCAGCGGGCGAGCGAGGCGCAGGGGGCGCGCGTAGCCTCGCACCACGCTCTGCTTGAAGGCCTGTTGATCCCAGATGGCGAGGCAGCCGACGATGCGTGCGGCGCGCAGGGCGACGAGGAAGTCGGATGGATGCAAGCCTCGGCAGCGCACGGGATCGGCGAGGTCCTCGGCGGTCCACACGGGCGCGAGCTGGTAGCGTCGGTAGTTGCGTTGCAGGCACTGGGCGATGTCGGCGAGCATGTCTGCGCTGGCACGCCGGATCTCGATTTCGCCGGGCAGCAGGCTGCGCACGCTGCGACGTCGCGGGACGAGGGCGAGGGTGTGCAGCTCGCCGCGTGGGCGGTAGCAGGGTTTGCCCGGTCGGTCCTTCTCGAGGATGCGACGGGCGACGGCGTTGTCGGCGATGATGGTCGTCACGTACAAGGGGAGCGGATCGGCCTCGTGCAGCGCGCGAATCCTGGCCCACCCGCCGGCGAGCACGGTCTTGCCGCGGTAGGCGGGATCGACGCGGGCCTGGCTGAGGTATCCGAGGCGGGTCGGCTCGCCGTCGACGAATGCGTCGCGTGCCGAACGACTTGCCAGGCCGGCGACGTGGCCGGAGGCAGGGTCGGTGGCGACCACGGTCTGGTGCAGATCGCCCTCGATTACTGCTGCGAGGAAGAAGTTCGGCTCCCGTTCGAAGGTCAGCGAGATGGCGCCGGGCATGGGGTTGTCCCGCAACAGCCGACGCAGTAAAGCCTCGTCGCGTGCAGTGGCCAGATCGAACTCCATCCGATCTCCTCGGGCGCTGGGCTTGCCCGCCTCCCTCGCTTCGATAGACTGCCCAACGGCGCGCGGCAATCGTCGCGACGCCCACTGCCCATGGCGCGTGCCGACACCCTGACCGCTTCCCTCGTCCCGATCGACCGCATCGGTCCGTCGGATCGCAACGCGATGTGGGACCTGTTCGCGTCGTACTACGACGCAGTCTGCAGGGAGAGATTCGACAGCGACCTGGTGGGCAAGAGCCACGCGTTCCTCCTGCGGGCGAGGGCGGATGGCTCGGTGCAGGGGTTCTCCACGATCGCGACGTTCGAGCGCAGGGTGCAGGGGCGCAAGGTCGTGGGGATTTTCTCCGGGGACACGATCGTGGCGCGGGCCCATTGGAGCCAGACGGCGCTGCAGCGGGCGTTCTTCGTCTACGTGATGGAGGTGAAGCTGCGCAACCCGCGGGTTCCGGTCTACTGGTTCCTGATCTCCAAGGGCTACAAGACCTACCTGCTGCTCGCGCGCAACTTCCCCGAGTACTGGCCGAGGTGGGAACGAGCCACGCCGGCGTGGCAGGCAGCGGTGCTCGACGACTTTGCGCGGGAGCGATTCGGCGCGGCGTGGCGACCCGAGCAGGGGTTGCTGAAGTTCGAGCGGTGCGAGGGACGCTTGAAGGGCGGGGTCGCGCAGATCGATGATCGGGCGCGGAGGCTGCCCGAAGTGCGGTTCTTCGAAGAGCGCAACCCCGGGCACGCGCAGGGAGACGAGCTGTGCTGTCTGGGGCGCGTGGACGCGCGCCTGGGCGTCTCGTACACGCTGAAGCTGGCCCGCAAGGCTCTGGGGCTGGGCGGAAGGCGCACGTGAACCGCCTGTTGCTCGGTGCGGTGCAGACCGGATACGCCGCGAGCCTGCTGCCGGCGTGGCGCAGGTTCGCCGCGGCCGCGACGCGCCCCCACGACGCGCAGCTCCGCAAGCTGCGGCGCATCCTCGAGGAGAACGCCTCGACCTCCTTCGGTCGCGAGCATCGGTTCGATCGCGTCGCGGGGCTGGAGTCGTTTCGCGCGGCCGTTCCGATCGCTCGCTTCGACGACTTCGCGCCGCAGATCGAGCGCATCGCGTGCGGCGAGAGCGCGGTGCTCACCCGTGCGCCGGTCCGCGTGTTCGAGCGCACGAGCGGCTCGACGTCGGCGAACAAGCTCGTACCGTTCACCGACGGGCTGTTCCGGGAGATCGCGGCGGCGACGCACCCCTGGCTCTTCGATCTGTTCCGGGGGATTCCCTCGCTCCGCAGTACGCGGAGCTACTGGTCGATTTCCCCCGCGGGGCGCGATCGGGCCAGGACCTCCGGGGGGATCCCCATCGGTGTCGAGGACGACACCGAGTACTTCGGTGCGATCGCGCGCTGGATCCTCTCCGGGACCCTGGTCGTGCGTCCCTCGGTGGCGAGGATCCGCAATCTCGATCGCTGGCGTTGGGAGACGTGCCGTAGCCTGATGCTCGCGGAGGATCTGGGGCTCATCTCGGTCTGGAGCCCGACGTTCCTGTCGTTGTTGATGGAGGCGATCGAGCGCGAGCTCGAGGATCTGCTCTCGAGCCTTCCGGAAGAGCGGGCCACGAGGATTCGCGCGGCGTTGGACCGCGAGGGCATGCTGACCGGGGAGGTGATCTGGCCGAGGCTCGGACTGGTGTCGTGCTGGTCGGATGGTCCGTCGCGGGGATTTCTCCCCGCGATCGAGCGTTGGTTCCCGCGCACGCAGATCCAGCCCAAGGGGCTGCTCGCCACCGAGGGAGTGGTGTCGTTTCCCTTGCTGGGGGAGCAGGGTTCGGTGCTCGCGGTCGCGAGCCACTTCCTCGAGTTCGTCGAGGTCGATTCGCCGGGACGCACGCCGCTGCTCGCGCACGAGCTGAGGGAGGGAGCTGCGTACTCGCCGGTGCTGACGACCTCCGGGGGGCTGTATCGATACCACCTGCAGGACGTGGTGCGTTGCGTGGGTCGCTGGCACGCAGCGCCGCTCGTGCGATTCGAAGGGAGGCTCGACTGCGTCAGCGATCTGGCCGGCGAGAAGCTCGACGCCCGCGTCGTGGGAAAGGCCCTCGAGGCGGCGCTGTCGCAGACGCCGGGGCCCTGGGTCTTCGCGATGATCGCTCCCAAGTCGGGCCCGGGGATCGGCTACCGGCTCTATGTCGAGTCTCCACGCGACGACGCGTCGGAGGGGCTGCTGGCGGAGCAGGTGGAGCGGGAGCTATGCGCGGGCGCGCACTACGCCTATTGCCGCAAGCTGGGACAGCTCGAGGCCGTGGAGGCGGTGCGGGTGTTCGACGGTGCCGGAGCGATCGAGAGACGCCGGGCCGCCGAGGGTGGCAAGGTCGGGGACGTGAAGCCGTCGCCGCTCGACCGGCGCATGGGTTGGGAGAGGTGGTTCACGACGGCGCGAGGGGAGGGGAGGGGGGAAGGATGAGGGGCCGGGCCCGCGTGCGCATCACGGCACGGGCAGCTTGGCGAGCTCCTTGGCCTTCGCGTAGGCGGTGGGGCTGAGTTGGCGAGCACGTTGGGCGGACTCGGCGCCGGCGAGATGGCGCGCGGAGGTTCGCGCCTTGAGGGGCGAGGCAAACCGGCTATGGTACGCACCCATGCTGGTCGCCCGTCCTTTCGTGCTCTCGTCGCTGATCGTCGTAGTCCTTGCCCTGCCCGCGTGCCGCGGGAAGTCGTCGGAGGCGACCCACGACGCCAGTCCGACGGCGTCGAGCTCGGCCTCGGTTGTGAAGTCCTCTCCGGAGCGTCTGGCGGCGCGGGCCAAGGCGCACTGTGCGCGGCAGGATTCGTGGACGAAGCTCGAGTCCAAGGAGTGCCAGGCGTGCA
>JAKLDZ010000497.1 GCA_022703255.1 Myxococcota bacterium
AGATGGCACCGGAGAAGGCGATCCAGATCGGTCGTCTGGCTGTGGAGTGTGGCTTCTTCCCACTCTATGAAGTCGAAAACGGCCGTTACAACATCACCGTGGAGACGCCCGAGCTCAGGCCGATTCGCGAATACGTCGAGCCTCAGGGGCGCTTCAAGCACCTCGGTCCGGAGTCGCTCAAGTCGATAGAAGAGCGCATCCAGCGCGAGTATCGGCGGCTCGAGGCCAAGGTGCGCATGACGCGCGAGGAGGTGTGAGATGGAGCTCTCGAGGGTGGATGCGATCATCGAGCGGAACGGTTCGCGCGGGGCGAGCCTGCTGGCGATTCTGCAGGACGTGCAGGACGAGGCGAACTACCTGCCGCGAGAGGCGCTGGAGCACGTGTCGAAGCGGCTGGAGCTGCCGCTGGCGCGGGTGTACGCGATGGCGACCTTTTTCCAGGCGTTCCACTTGGAGCCGCGGGGGAAGTACGTGTGCACGGTGTGCATGGGGACGGCGTGCCACGTGCGGGGTGCGGCGCGGTTGGTGGAGCAGCTGGAGCGGGATCTGGAGGTGAAGTCGGGGGGGACGACGAAGGACCTGCAGTTCACGGTGGAGGAGGTGAACTGCGTGGGCGCGTGCGCGTTGGGTCCGTTGGTGATTATCAACGGTGAGTACCACGGGACGATGACGGCGGATCGGCTGACGAAGACGGTCGAGGGCTTGAAGAAGGCGGAAGGAGGGACGCGATGACGCGGATCGGCAAGGCGAGCGAGCTGGCGGCGTATCGCGCGGAGCTGTTGAAGAAGCGGCCGGCGGACGCGAAGGTGGTGGCGGTGTGCTGCGGGACGGGGTGCAACGCGTACGGTGCGCAGAAGGTCTACGCGGCGTTCGCGGCGGAGCTGGCGAAGCAGGGGGTGAAGGACTGGGCGCTTCGATCGACGGGTTGTCACGGGTTCTGCGAGCGCGGGACGCTGGTGGTGATGTTCCCTGAGGGGATGCTGTACCAGCGGGTGAAGCCTGAGGACGTGGCGGAGATCGTGGAGAAGACGCTGAAGGGCGGCGAGACGCTGGAGCGGTTCCTGTACGACGATCCGGTGACGGGTGAGAAGCACCGGTTGGAGCACGAGATTCCGTTCTACAAGCACCAGGAGCGGCTGATCCTGGGGCAGAACGGGCAGCTGAACCCGGAGTCGATAGACGACTACATCGCGCTGGGCGGGTACCTGGGCCTGGCGAAGGCGTTGGAGCACGGCGCGGACTGGACGCTGGAGGAAGTGAAGAAGGCGAACGTTCGCGGTCGAGGCGGCGGGGGTTTCCCGGCGGGGAAGAAGTGGGAGACGTGCCGCAACGCGAAGTCGGACAAGCACTACGTGATCTGCAACGCGGACGAGGGGGATCCGGGAGCGTTCATGGACCGGTCGGTGCTGGAGGGGAACCCGCATTCGGTGATCGAGGGGATGATCATCGGGGCGCTGGCGATCGGTTCGGACGAGGGCTTCATCTACGTGCGGCACGAGTACCCGCTGGCGGTGAAGCGGCTGGAGCAGGCGCTGGTGGAGGCGCGTGGGCTGGGCCTGCTGGGCGAGAAGATACTGGGGTCGAGCCTGAGCTTCGACATCCGGATCAACCGGGGTGGCGGGGCGTTCGTGTGCGGGGAGTCGACGGCGCTGATGGCGTCGATCGAGGGCCGGGTAGGGGAGCCGCGGGCGAAGCACATCAACACGGCGATCCAGGGTTTGTACAACAAGCCGTCGAACCTGAACAACGTGGAGACGTGGGCGAACATCCCGCTGGTGATCAACCGGGGAGCGGAGTGGTACACGTCGATCGGGACGAAGGGTTCGACGGGGACGAAGATCTTCTCGCTGGTGGGGAAGGTGAACAACACGGGTCTGGTGGAAGTGCCGATGGGGATGACGCTGCGGAAGATCATCTTCGAGATCGGCGGGGGGATTCCGGCGGGACGGAAGTTCAAGGCGGTGCAGACGGGCGGACCGTCGGGCGGGTGTCTGCCGGCGGAGAAGCTGGACCTGCCGGTGGACTTCGACACGCTGTGGAACGAAGGTTCGATGATGGGCTCGGGCGGGATGATCGTGATGGACGACCGGACGTGCATGGTCGACGTGGCGAAGTACTTCCTGGGCTTCCTGAAGTTCGAGTCGTGCGGGAAGTGCACGACGTGCCGAGAGGGGATCCGGCGGCTGCACGAGCTGGTGACGGCGGTGACGGAGGGTCGGGCGACGGAGGAGACGCTGCAGCTGATCGAGGACCTGTCGGAGACGGTGGAGGCGGCGTCGCTGTGCGCGCTGGGGACGACGGCGACGAACCCGGTGCGTTCGACGCTGAAGTTCTTCCGGGAGGAGTACCTGGCGCACGTGAAGGAGAGGCGGTGCCCGGCGGCGGTGTGCAAGACGCTGATCCGTTACGACATCAACGAGAAGTGCACGGGTTGCATGGTGTGCGCGAAGCGCTGTCCGCAGAAGTGCATCAGCGGGGAGCGTAAGAAGCTGCACGTGATCGACCAGTCGAAGTGCATCAAGTGCGGGATCTGCCTTGATGTGTGCAAGTTCGACGCGGTCGAGGTGAAGTGAGAGGAGGCACGGATGACGCTCAACTTGACGATCAACGGCGTGCGTGTGGAGGCCGAGGAGGGCGAGTCCCTCCTCGACGTGGCGCGTCGGAACGGGTTCGAGATTCCGTCGCTGTGCCACCACGAGGCGGTGGCGGCGTACGGCGCGTGTCGGCTGTGTCTGGTGGAGGTGACGAAGGGCGGTCGGAAGAAGCTGACGACGAGCTGCAACTACGAGGTGCTCGGCGGCATCGAGGTGGTGACGGAGAGCGCGGCGATCCGCCGCCACCGGGCGATGGTGCTGGAGCTGATCCTGGCCGAGGCGCCGGAGTCGGCGACGGTGAAGGCGCTGGCCGCGGAGTACGGCGTGACGAGGTCGCGCTTCGCGGCGAGCGGGGCGGGCGAAGACCGCGACGGCTGCATCCTCTGCGGCCTGTGCGCGCGGGTCTGCGCCGAGGTGGTCGGCGCCAACGCGCTGACCTTCCGCAAGCGCGGCGACAACCGTCAGATGGGCACCCCGTTCGTGGAAGAGCCGCAGACCTGCATCGCTTGCGGTGCTTGCGCCTGGGTTTGTCCGACGAGCTGTGTTGGCTTCGACGAGCAGAATGGTGAGCGCAAGGTCCATCGCTGGAAGCGCTCGCTGCCCCTTGCCAAGACCGAGAAGGGCCACGCGTTCGCGCCCCAGTTCCAGCTGTTCCACTTCCGCAAGCTCGCCAAGCTCGAGGCCGACTTCTACAAGAAGGCCCCTGGCGAGCGCTGATCCCCGCGCGTCCCCTCAACAACTCCGAACGTTTCCGTGCCTCAGCTTGGCGAAGAAGTCGCTGAGCAGCGCTCCGCATTCGTCGGCGAGGCAACCGGTGTCGACGATGGGGCGATGGTTGAAACGGGGGTCGGCGAGCAGTTGGTAGAGGCTTTCCACCGATCCTGCCTTGGGGTCACGAGCTCCATAGACCAGCCGACCGACTCGGGAATTGATGATCGCGCCAGCGCACATCGGACAGGGCTCGAGCGTGACGTAGAGCGTCGTGTCCTCGAGCCTCCAGAAGCCGATGTTGCGAGCGGCATCGCGAATGGCGATCAGCTCGGCATGGGCCAGGGGATCCTGGCAGCGCTCACGGCGGTTGGAACCACGTCCGAAGACCCGCTCGTCGCGCACGACGAGACAGCCGACGGGGACCTCTCCTTGTGACGCGGCGTCATGAGCCAGCGCGATCGCCTCGGCCATGAAGCGGAAATCGATGTCGGTGAGCATGAGTCCCGTTTACTACCGGTTGCTGGCGTGGCCAAGCCGGTCGTATGATTCTGCCCCATGCGCATCTCCAACCCGATTCGGTCATTCGCGCCACTCCTGATTGGCGTCGCGCTCCTGTCAGCTTGTGAGTCTTCGTCACAACCTGTCGCCGGTACCGCGCCGGAGCCGGTCCGTCCAGCCGGCGCTCATGTCACGGCCGGCCCGCTGCAGCCCGGTCCGGGTGGTGCAGCAGATGGGAGTCTGGTCACCTCGCAGGAGGCGGAGGCTTCGATGGCTCCGGATCCTGGACACCGACCGACACCGGTGCCGGATCGTCAGGTCGCCGCA
>JAKLDZ010000498.1 GCA_022703255.1 Myxococcota bacterium
TGCAGCAGACGCCCGACCTCAGGACCTTCTACCGGGTCGCGGCACGGGAGATGCGGGGCCTCACCGGCTTCGACCGGGTGATGGTTTATCGCTTCGATCACGACGGCTCGGGCGAAGTGATCGACCTGATGCAGGGCGAGCTCACGGACAAGGAGCTTGCAGCAGCGCTCAGGTAGGGGCCCGGCCTGCGTCGAGCGGATGTCCGCGGACGGGGTGGAGCCGCACTCCTCGCACCCCGTGAGCCCGCCTCACAACGCCTGGGCCTGCACCGGATACGGAACATGCGGCTTCCGATCCCCGAACGCCTGCTGCCCCACGATCGCCTTCACATCCTTGCTGCCCCCCAGCGGCCGCTGCTCCCACCACCAGAAGTCCCCCAGCTCGTAGTTCCACGATGCGACCTGCAGACGGTCGTCGGTGATGTGCGCCACCAGGAAGCTCCGCGCCTCGTTCTTTGCCGAGCCGGGCAGGTAGACCGGAATCCCATGCCAGGTGTAGTTGCCAGTCTTGTGGATGTGCCCGTGGAAGATGGCAATCACCTGGTGCTCCCGAATCGCGCCGTAGAAGGCCTCCTGATTCGCAGCGACCCCGAACCATCCCGTGCCCGAGTACGGTCCCAGGATCGGCCGGTGAAAGAAGATCACGATGGGCATGTCGGCGCCGAGCCCCTTCAGGTCGTCGCGCAGCCACTCCACCGTTCCCTCTGCCGGCTCTTCGCCCAGCGACACCACGTGCAGATCCCCCCAGTCCACGGAGTACTCGACTCCACCGTGGCGTCGAGTCACCTCCCCCGCGACATACGGTCCGCTGCGGTTGTCGTGATTGCCGACAGACTCCTCGACTGCCATCTTGAGCAGCGCGGGCCTGTTCGGCCCGCCGTACACCGATACGAACTGCTTCCATTGCTGCGGATCGCCGTCTTCGGTGAGATCCCCGGCCAGCAGCATGCCCACGGGCTTGCCCACCTCTCCTCCAAACGCGGCGGGCCAGCTCTGGCCCTGGATCGCATTCGCCTGGTCCGCGATATAGCGCTGCAGGTCGAGCATCTCCAAGCGCCCCGCCCCTGCGAGCGGCGGTCCGCGCCACGGCGCCTGGAGATCGGCCCCGAAGTGGGTGTCCGATTGCACCAGGAAGGTGACATCCAGCGGTCCGGTCCGGTGCCTCGTCCCCACCACCGCCGAGTGCGGCTGCCGGGTCCTCGCCTCGCTGGCGTAGGAGCCACCGCAGCCCGCTGTCGCGAGCGTCACCGCGATCGTGGCGAGGATTGCCATTCTTCGGAGTCGGAACGTCGTGTCCATGGACCGGGCGGACCCTAGCACTCTCCCACGCGCAGGTCGCAGGTCGTGGACGAGGCTTGCTCCCGACGCTCGGCAAAACGCTCGGCGCTGGTATGCTCCCTCCCAGGAGGTCCGAAATGCGCCTGTCTTGCCTCGCTTGCGCCGTCGCTTTGATCGTGATCGCGGGCTGCGGAGGAAGCGTCATGACGTCGTCGGAAACCGAGGACGGCAAGGGCGGCGCCGCGGGCCACGCAGGCGGAGCCGGGAGCTCCGGTGCCGCGGGGAGCGCGGGCAAGGGCGGCTCTGCAGGCGCCGGGGGCGTCGCTGGCGCGGGAGGCGTCGCCGGCGCAGCAGGCGAGCCGAGCGACGGCGGTGCGTGGTGCTACGGCCCCGATTCCTGCTCCGCCGAGGAGTGGTGCGACATCGAGCCTGCGCCCCCCGGAATGTGCAGCACGGGGGGCAAGGCCGGCACGTGCAGACCGCGACCCGAGCTCAACGCGTGCCCGGACTACAACCACTGTCCCAATGCCTGCGGGTGCAATGGCGTCTGGTACTGCAGCGACTGCGAGGCCCACGCCGACGGTGTCAGTGTCACCGCTGACAACACGTGGTGCATGGACGCCGGCTCGGCGCAGTACTCCGCCGACGCATGGTTCGGCGGCCTCGATCACGTGTTCGTGCGCAAGGCCGACCTCGATCGCAACACGTGCCTCGTGCTGCACCTCGCCGCCCCGTACGAAGCGAGCCCGGGGCTCTCGACCCCGCAGGGATGGGGCCTCTCGGCCGCGTTCATCTCCAACAGCGCGGCAGACTGCTCCGGCGGGTCCGGACCGGGCAGCGCGCTCGCCGCGAAGACCGTGACCGGAGCGGTCCAGTTCGGTCTCGGCGACGGCGGCTACCTGCCGTGCACCGTGGATGTGCACGTGACCGTCGACTTCGAGTCGCCCCCGCCCTGGGTGAACGCGAAAGAACTCATGGACGCCGACGGCATCCCGGTCGCCGGCGGATGCATGTGAGCCCCGGACCTCGTCACCACACCATCGTCACCAGCACCTGAGCCGGCGCCCCAGCGGCAGGTGGCGACGCGGTCACGATCGGAGCGTTGCTGCGAGAGCCCGTGCGCGGGTGGAGCAGCAACGGCATCGCGATGCCGACGGCCGTTCCCACCAACGCGCCGCTGACGACGTCGGTGGGCCAATGCACATTGGCCGAGACGCGCAAGATGCCCACACCGGTTGCGACGAGCCCGCTGCCCACTGCGAAGTACGGCGCGTACTCGTAGCCGCGGAGGAACGCGACCGTGGAGCCCGCGGCCGCGAGCGAGAACGCCACGCTCGTGTCGCCGGAGAAGAACGAAAGGTTCCTCTCGCGCTTCGAGTCGGCCCACTCCGAATCCTGCTCGACGCCGTAGTAGAACGCGGGACGCTTGCGAGCCACGGCGACCTTGACCGCGCCGCTCAGCGCCAGGTTGATCATCATCGCGTCGAGCACGATGAACGCGTTCGGCAGGGCGTCGGAGCTCTGGCCACGGAAAGCCGGCATGAAGGAGACCGCTCCCAGCGCTGCGAGCGGCGACAGCCCGAACGACAGGACATGGCTCGTGGCCGCAGCGCCTTTGGGGTCGTCGGAGATGAGAGCGTCGTGCCCCCATCGGTCGAAGGCGTTGGGCTCGCACCAGCGGCAGCTCTCGGGGGCGGGGAGCAGCAGGTTGCCCCCGAGGGCGAGCCCCAGGGAGACGCCGGTCTCGGCGATCAGGAAGGTCGTGTCGGTGCGGGCGAGTTGGCGGGACGGCTCAGCCGAGGCGGAGCTCGAACACACGACAGCAAGTGTCGCAGAGCAGAGCAGAGGAAAGCATCGGAGACGGGATCGCGTCATCGCTCGTGCCGTGGCGGACTTCCCGATGCGCACGATCGCGCGGCTCGGACGGGGAGGCAAGGTCCACGCGAGCGCACGAGCACGTGCACGTCGGACGCGTGCTCGCGCGAGCCAGATGTGAGTGGATGGAGCTACAGCAGGAAGCGGTAGCCGAGGAAGATGTTGAGGGCGCCGGTGTTGGTGTCACCGGTCGCGGTGTGGTCGAGACCGCCGTACTGCAGGAGCAGCTCTCCGAGCAGGGCGCCGGGGCCGAGGGCGTACTCGACGCCGATCGGAACGCCGACGCCGACCTTGGTGCTCTGCTCGGTGGTCTCGGAGATCGTCTTGTCGCCGGCGGATCCCTTGACTGTGCTTCGCAGCATCAGGATGCGCGGGCCGATGCCGGCGTAGGGGACGAGCTTGCCGAGGGATGTGAAGCGATACATGACGACCGGCATGATCGCGAGCTGCTGCTCGGTGAGCTTCCACTCGTACTTCCCAGTCGGAATGAGCCGCGCGTCGTCCTGGCTGCCGTCGCTCTTGGGAGCGGTGTAGTCGACGTCGAGGGCGGCCGCGAAGGCCCGGTTCATCCAGGGGAAGACGTAGCCGGCTTCGATGCCGCCGGTGACGAAGGGGGAGAGGCCGCCGAAGGGGATGATCCCACCGACCTTGCCGCCGAGCAGCACGGCGCCGCCGCTGGGCTCCAGCAGTCGCAGCAGCGTCAGTCCCAGCGTGGTCTTGCCCGAACCCGATTCGCCGACCACGCCCAGCGTGTGGCCGCGCCGCAGCGCAAAGCTCACGTCGCGCACCGCCTGGAACTCGCGCTTGCCGAACAGGCCCCGGCGCAGCCAGAAGGACTTGGCCAGCGCGCGCACCTCCAGCACCACCGGTGCCTGCGGGTCCTTGGCGCCGCGGGGTGTGGGCGCTGATGCGTCGCCGGCAATGAACTCGTCGATCACCCGCAGCCGTGCGGGCGGCG
>JAKLDZ010000499.1 GCA_022703255.1 Myxococcota bacterium
GCGACAAGGGAGCACGCGGCCGCGATGGAGGCCGCCGCGAGGGCGCGATGGGAGGCAGGTCGAACGACCATGTGCAAGCACAGTACGAAAGGCCGGGGCAGGTTGCCAGAGGTACGCAAGCGAAGGTCCCACGTTTCCGATCGTCCGCCCCGGCCAGCCCCCCCCGGCCTCATGGCCCGAAGCGCCGTCCCCGCGATCCCAAGGCCGCCGCCGCGTCGCGATCTGGCGCTGCCCGCGCGTTCCGAGTAACTTCTTCGCATCATGAGACTCCCGAAGCTCCTGCCGAGTGCGTGCATCCCCTTGGGCATCGGTGCGGTCACCGTCGCCCTCGGGTGCGGGACGCCCACCGCGAAGTCCGCCCTGCCGACCCGTCCCATCGACGAGGGGCGAGCCGGGGTGATCATCGCGAAGTGCCTGCAGAAGGAGGGGTTGCAGGCGGTCGAGGGGAAGGTGGCCAGGATCGACGGCAAGCCCGTGAAGGTGGACTTCACGGTCGAGGGCAAGGAGTTCGGGGTGGCCTACCTGTCCACCAACGATCTCGGCGAGCTTGCGGGAACGTCGCTGGGCAAGAAGAAGCAGCTCCCTGGCAACCCCTTGCGCATCGAGGAAGCCATTCTGGAAGGGGGCGGGACGATCCGGTTCGTGGTGCTGTACTCGACGGACTACCAGTACGACGATACAGAAGGTTCGGACCACGAAGCAACGGTGATCACAGCGGAAAACAAGCTGGATCGCGACGTGCGCGACTTCGTGATGATCACGCGCAGGGAGAAGTTCAAGTGAGCATGACCGCCGAGGAAAGAGCCGCTCGCCGGCTGCTCGCAGGGATGCTGATCGGGCTGCTGTGCGGCATCGCGCTGGCGGCGACCGGGAGCCCGACGGTGGGGGGGCTCATCGCGACGGCGGGGTTGGGCGGGACCGCGTGGGGACTGCACCGGCTCGGACGCGCCGGCTCGAACGCGCTCTCCCCCAAGCCATCGGCACGCTAGACGTCCCGCGTTCGCCCGCATAGAATGGCACATTTGCGAGGCGTCTACGTGAGCACCCGAATGAGCTCCCTGCGGTCGTGCGGATCGCTGCTGGCTGTGGCAATCGCCCTTTGGGCCCACCCCGGTGCGGCGCAAGACTCCGCCGCTGCCGAGGCCCTCTTCCAGAACGCGCTCACGCAGATGGATGCCAGGAAGTACGTCGCGGCCTGCCCCATGTTCGCCGAGTCCTACCGGCTCGACCCGCGCCCGGGCACCCTCTTCACCCTCGCCGAGTGCGAAGCCGCGTCCGGCAAGCTGTCGTCGGCCATCGCGCACTACAGCGACTACCTCCAGGTGTTCGCCCGCATGCCGGCTGACCAACGCGCAAGGCAGCTCGACCGCGACAAGGTGGCCCACGACCAGATCGCGAAGCTGCAGCCCCTCATCCCGCAGCTCATCCTCACGCTTCCAGCCAAGGCCCCGGCGGGCACGCTGGTGCGTCGCGGCGACGTCCTGTTGCAGCGCCCGTCGTTCGGCATCCCGCTGCCGGTGGACCCGGGCGAGCACGTGATCACCACGCAGGCGCCGGGGGGAGCGCTCAAGACGCTTCGGATCACGATCGGTCCGGGGGAGACGCGCAGGATCGAGCTCGAGGTCGACGTGCCGGTCGTGCCGGGAGCGACCGCAGGTGGCTCCAGGCAGCAGGATCAGGCGGCGCCGCCGTTGCCCTCCTGGGCCCACGCCAGAGCTTCCCTGCCGCAGGACTCCGGCTCCGGGGACCGCAAGGTCTGGGCCTACATCGCAGGGGGGCTCGCGCTCGAAGGGATCGCGGTCGGCACCGTGGCCGGGCTGCTCGCGTGGGACAAGAAGAAGACGATCGACGCCGAGTGCGTGGGCACGGTCTGCAGTGCCGACGGCAAGGAGGCCGGTGACTCGGCGCGGACGATGGGGACCCTGAGCACGATCGGCTTCGGGATAGGTGGGGTCGCGTTGGCGAGCGCGATCGTGCTGTGGATGACGGACTCGCCTCGGCCGCGGGAGAGCACGCGTGTGGCGCCGATGGTGACGGGTGGCAACCGCGCCGCGATGATCGGCGTGAGCGGGGGATTCTGAGCATGCGCTGCACGTGGGCCCCAGGAATTTTCGCAGCGGGATCGCTGCTCGCAACGCTGCCGGGATGCAACGCCCTGCTCGGCATCGAGGACCGCTACGAGGAGCGTCCAGCGGCTACCGATGCCGGTCCCGCGCAGGAGCTCCACCACACCCCGGGCGTCTCGAAGCAGTCGTGCAGCGGCGGGCTCGCCTGCGGCGCGCACGACTGCTGCGACGGAGACCGCATGCCGTCCGGCGACTTCCAGATGGGCTGCCTGGTCGAAGGCGATGGGGACTACGACGAGTACCCGGCGCATCCGGTGAGTGTGTCGGCGTTCCGTCTCGACGAGTTCGAGGTGACGGTCGGGCGTTACCGGAAGTTTGCGGAGGCGTTTGCGCAGGGATGGCGGCCGATGGACGGGGCGGGGGCGCATCCGAAGATCGACGGCAGCGGATGGCGGCTCGCGTGGGAGTCGAAGTTGCCGGTGGACGGAGCCGGGCTGAGCGAGGTGCTCAAGTGCATCCCCTTCGCGCACACGTGGACGGACGTGGAGGCAGCCAACGAGGCCTACCCGCTCAACTGCGTGAGCTGGTACGAAGCGTTCGCGTTCTGCATCTGGGACGGCGGACGATTGCCGACCGAAGCGGAGTGGGAGTATGCGGCGCGCGGCGGGAGCGAGCAGCGCACCTGGCCCTGGGGGGAGCAGGTGCCCGATTGTTCCCTGGTCCGCATGGCCGACTGCGAGGAGGATCCGAACGTCGGGCCCGAGACCACGGTGTTCGTGCCTGTCGGTTCCCGCGAGGCGGGCAAGGCGCGTTGGGGGCAATACGACCTGGCGGGCAGCCTGTGGGAGTGGACGTTCGATACCTACGACGACACCTGGTACGGGGGAAACGGCAAGAAGTGCAACGACTGCGCGAACACGGCGGTGGGGCCGCGAGCGGATCGGGGGGGCTGTTTCTACGAGTCCGAGCCGCGCTCCTTCCGCACCTCGTATCGTGGCAAGGACTTCCCCGAGAACCGCAACGATTGGCTTGGCTTTCGGTGCGCGAGAGATGATCCTTGAGCCTGCTGGTGTAGACTGTCCGGGCACACCACCATGCTGACGCTCACCCAGGACATGCTCTTCGCGGGACGCTACCGCATCGTGCGGAGCATCGCGTCCGGGGGCATGGGAGCGGTCTATGAGGTCGAGCACGTCGAAACCTCGCGCCACCATGCGCTCAAGGTGCTGCTCCCGAGCCTGGTCGATCGCCAGGAGATCCGCGATCGCTTCAAGCAGGAAGCCCGCATCACGGCCACGATCGAGAGCGAAGCGATCGTGCAGGTGTTCGACGCCGGTGTGGACACGGACACCGGGATGCCGTTCCTGGTGATGGAGCTGCTGCGCGGTGAGGACCTCGCCAAGGTCGTGGCGCGCGACGGCCCATTGCCCCCGGCGAAGGTCGTGGGGTACCTGATGCAGGCCGCGACCGCGCTCGACAAGACTCACGCAGCGAAGGTGGTGCACCGCGATCTGAAGCCCGAGAACCTGTTCCTGTCGACCCGGGAGGACGGTTCCGAGCAGGTGAAGATCCTGGACTTCGGCGTGGCGAAGCTGCTGGTCGAAGGGGCGGCGGGGTCCAACGCCACCTCGGGCTTCGGGACGCCGCTGTACATGGCGCCGGAGCAGTTCAAGTGCACGGGGGTCTGCCCTGCGACGGATATCTATTCGCTCGGGATGATCGCGTTCACGCTGCTGGTCGGCACTCCCTACTGGGAGCCCGAGGTCGCCCAGCGCGGCACCGTGTTCGCCTTCGCAACCCTCGCCGTCAACGGCACGCGCGAGCCGGCTTCGGTGCGCGCTCGTGAGCGCGGCGTGGAGCTGGGCGAAGCTGGCAGACCTGGCCAAGCACCTGATCCTCCCCGTCGTCATCATCGGCCTGTCGGGCACCTGCGGGCTGATTCGCATCATGCGAGGCCAGCTCCTCGACGAACTGCGCAAGCAGTACGTCAT
>JAKLDZ010000005.1 GCA_022703255.1 Myxococcota bacterium
CACCGATTCCCGACGCCCCCAATCACACCCGTCGTAGCTCGAGCGCTATCCACTCGTCCTGTTGCTCGACCTTCTCCAGCCGAAGCCCCGCGTAGGCCTCCACCACCTCGTCGCGTTGATCCTCCAGCACCCCGGACAGCACCAGCAGCCCGCCTTGGGTCAGCAGCCTCGTGAGGTGAGGCGCCATCGGTAGGAGCACTCTCGCTTCGATGTTCGCTACCACCACCGGCCATGCTCCCCTCAACTCGGAAGCATCCGTCGTGTCCGCGTCGATCCGGGGCACCATGCCGTTGCGCGCGGCGTTCTCGCGCACGACGTCGATGACGTCAGGGTCGTTGTCCACAGCCCGTGCCCGCGTCGCCCCGCAGGCCAACGCGACGATCGCAAGGATCCCCGTCCCGCAGCCCACATCGAGGATCTCGCGTCCCGATAGCTCGTCGAGGTGACGCTCGAGCGCCCGAGCCACGAGCGAGGTCGTAGCGTGCAGGCCAGTCCCGAAGGCTCGTCCTGGCTCCAGAACGAGAACACGCTCGCCCGGCGCGGCGGTCCACTCTTCCCAGGGTGGGCAGATGACGACCGACGGTGTGAGGTGGAAGGGGTGGAAGCCTTCCTTCCAGGAGTCGCGCCAGGCATCGCCGACGATCTCCTCGATACGTGCCCCCATGTCCGACAGAGAAGCGACGGCCTCGTGGGCTTCCTCGAAGGAATCGAAGGAAGCGACCAACGTGACCCTGCCGTCCGCGGAGGACTTGAGCAAGGTGGCCTGGTCGCGCTCCTCCACACCGGTGGCTCCCAGCTCGAAGAGCGTGGCGGACAGCACATCGGAATCCGGAGCATCCACTTCGACGACGACACGGGGGAAACGCGGAGGGGTTTCGTTCACGGTTGACCCACGGTGATGATGACTCGGCTGGTTGGGGCTGCGCTGGACGGGTTGGAGTCCCGCGTGAGGAGGAAGGCGGCGACGACACCGCCGATGACGACGGCTCCGGTACCGGTCCAGAACCACGGGCTCGAGAGCAGGCCGCCACTCTGGGCCGGAGCGGGCACCGCGATGCGCAAGGGTGCTGCGGCATCACCGCGCAGGGCGACGGGCAACCCCTTGGCGTCGAGCGCCTCGAGGTAGTACTCGACGAGAGGGGGCTTCACGGCGGCGGCGGGGATCACCGCGCGATAGCGGGAGCCCTCGGAGCGTCGGGCATCCACCTTTTCGAACTTGCCCTGGGAGCCGGTCCGGTAGTGCAGCACGACGGAGCCGGCGCGCGCGTCCGGATCCTCGAGCTCCGCGGAGAGGGGGACTTCCTTGTCGGGCTGCTGCTGCGGAGGCGAGGAGTGCTTGAGGTTGACGGGCTTCAGGGCGGCGACCTGCTCAGTCACCAGGCCCGGCTTGCCCTCCGCCTCCCATCGCTTCTTCGCCTCCGCGAAGAACTCCTTGAAGCGAGGAGACTCGTTGGACGCGAGGTGGAACTCCGGGTCGATGGAGTACAGACCGCGCACGGCAGCCTCGGCCTCCTCCTTCTGGCTCAGGACGATGTAGTTGTAGGCCAGGAGACGGTAGATCTCGACGCGATCCTGCTTGGGGGTGTTCGGGCGGAGCAGCGCCGCAGACAACGTCTGGATCGACTCTTCGTAGCGCTGATCCTCGAAGAGATTGCGTCCGGTGATGATGAGGTTCCCGCCCGCAGACGAAGCGGAAGCCGCCGCAGCAGGCTTCTTCGGGCTCTGCGCCCCGGCTGGACCGGTCGCCGTCATGACGGAGAGAGAGAGCATGGCGACCGCGGTGAGCCCGACCGCACGGCATCTTCGACAGACCGACATGACGCGACCTTATCACCCGCGGCGTGCGGACGAAACAGCCCGAGGCGTCGCGAAGCATGTCCCTGTCGCTCAGGATGCGGGCAACGGCTCAACCCGAGGGACTCGGGCCGGTCTCCCGGCGGATGGGGACGTAGGGACGCGCGGACGGCTCGGACACGAGCACGCTCATGCGCTGATCGACGTCGGGAATCCGCTCACCCGGCACGAGCACCATCGCGGTCAGGGCGCCGCCATAGACGCAGCCGGTGTCGAGCCCCGTCGCCCACGGGTGGATCTGCGGAGCGATCCAGGCGTTGTGGCCGAAGACCACGTGGGGCGGACCACAGTGGGACTCCGCCCAAGGGCGTGTGCCGCGCTCGCTCGACGGCAGCCCGTCGTCGGTGATGCCTCGCAACGTCAAGAGCACGTTGGGATCCGTGGCTTCGATCGCCACGCCTGGCATGACGCCAGCGTGCACGACCCTCAGGTCGTGCTCGGGGAGGTCAAACCACAGCGGGAGGGACGCAAGCCAGCTCCACTGTTCGCTGCTCAGGCGCGCAGCGACCTCGCGCAGCGAGCGTCCCATGCGGAACTCCCGGTGCTCTCCGCGCAGCCGGGCCGTCCGGAAGCTCAGGAGCTTGTGCTCGTGGTTGCCGCGCACGACCACCGCACCGAGCTTCCGCACGAGCTTCAGCACCCCCATCGTGTCGGGACCGCGTCCGACCAGATCCCCGACGAATACGAGCCGATCCTCGTCGCGCAATCCGATTCGCTTCAGGAGCCTCTCGAGCTCCTTGCGACATCCATGCACGTCGCCGACGATGATGATTCGGCCCATGGACTGCTCTTTCTAGAGCGCCCCGTGGGAACGTGCAACGCAGAACGCGGGACGAGCAGGAGGGGGCACCGGTCAATCCTCCACGCGCGTACGTTTCGGGACAACGACGATTCCGCCTGGACTCACGTAGAACCGTCGTCGGTCCTTCTCGAGATCGTAGCCGATCTCGACCCCCGCCCCGACCTCGACACCCTTGTCGAGGACCGCGCGTCGGATGCGCGCGTGGCGCCCCACCGAGACGTCGTCGAAGAGAACCGACTCCTCGACCTCGCTGAACGAGTTGATGCGCACGCGACGTCCGAGAACGCAGCGGTGGATGCGTCCTCCCGAGATGATGACGCCTTCCGAAACGAGGCTGTCGGTCGCGATGCCGACGCGCGCCATGGCCTCGTCGCGGAACACGAACTTCGCCGGAGGATCGTGGGTCTGACCCGTGCGAATCGGCCAGCGTCGGTTGTAGAGGCTGAACATCGGATGGACCGCGTTCAGGTCCATGTTGGCCTCCCAGTACGCGTCCACGGTCCCGATGTCCCGCCAGTAGCCCTTGACGTCCGGGTCCCCGCCCGGGACCTGGTTGGTCAGGAAGTCGTAGACCTGCAGCCTCCGCCCCGACGCTCGCATCGCCGGAAGCAGGTCGCGGCCGAAGTCGTGCGCCGAGGCGTCGTCGTTCGAATCGCGCTCCAGCTCGTCGAGAAGCACATCGCTCCTCATGACGTAGTTCCCCATCGAGGCGAGGGACATGTCGGGCTGCCCCGGCATGGGCGGCGGGTCGTCCGGCTTCTCGGCAAACCCCGTCACGCGTCCGGTCCCGTCGGCGATGATGCAGCCAAACGACCTCGCCTGCTCCCGAGGGACCGGTATCGCCGCGATCGTGCAATCGGCATGACTGGCGAGATGCACGGCAATCATCTGGCGCAGGTCCATCTTGTAGACGTGGTCCGCGCCGAAGATGCAGACCGTGTCCGGGGCCTCGTCGCTGATCACGTGCTTGGTCTGGAACACGGCGTCCGCCGAGCCCTTGAACCAGCTCTTGCCCGTGCGCTGCTGCGCGGGGATGGTCTCGATGAAGTTGTCGAGGATGGGGGACATGCGCCAGGCGCGGGCGACGTGTTCTTCGAGCGAAGCGCTTTTGTACTGGGTGAGGATCTTGATCCGAGCCAGGCCGGAGTTGACGAAGTTGGACAGGACGATGTCGATGACGCGATAGCGTCCGCCGAAGGGGACCGCCGCCTTGGCGCGGTCGAGCGTGAGTGGGCCCAGCCTTCGCCCCTCGCCCCCCGCCAGGACCATCCCCAGGACCCGTGACGTGTCCACGCCCGCGTGCAGCGATTTGGCGTCAGTCATCGCGCCTCCTATATGTGCCCGGGCCGGGCAGCTCGACCAGGGGGAAAGCGACCGGACGGGGACGAAGGCCGCAGGGTAGCATTGACCTTGCGAAAGACGCGTCGCCCGTGTTACGGCGTGTCTGGCTCGAATTGGCCCCGAGACGGGGTCGTTGGAGGAGCGAGATGACCTTTCCGCGTTCGGTTGCCCTGGCGACAACGGCCGCCCTGCCGGCCTTCGCCATGCTCCTTGCGATGCCTGCGTGCGGACCGAAGGACGAACCGTACAAGGCACAGCCGGCATACAGCGGCAAGCCGGTGAAGATGCCCGACGTTCCGACGCTGCCCGCGAGGGCGGTGAAGGTTGGTGACGCGTACACCGTGTGGGGAGCAGTGCATCACCTGCGCAGCCGCGTCCACGACGTCGACGTCAAGGGCAAGGACATCACGATCATCGGCTACATCGTGAAGACGAACCTGCCCGATGCGCCCGTGTGCGCCGTCCACAAGACGGGCAAGGGAGATCCGGACGGCTGCAAGCCGCCGATCCCTGCGTTCTGGATCGCCGACGAGAAGGGCGACGCGAAGACCACGATCAAGGTCATGGGATTCGCGTCGAACTTCGCGCAGCTCTACGACGCGATCGAGAAGTACAAGAAGGCGAAGGACGGCGATCCCCTGGTACAAGACGAGTTTCTCGGCCAGCCGGTCCCGCGACCGGTTCCGGCTGCTGATGCCAAGGTCAAGGTCACCGGCAACTACGGGTTCGCCTACACGCGCGCGACGTCCGGCATCGAGACCGACCCTCGCTTCGGAATCCTCACCTTCCAGAAGATCGAGTACATCGAGCCTCCCCCCACGCCGGCGACCTTGCCCGGCATGAAGCCCTGACCCTCAGGCAGCCCCCTTCCGGCCCCGCCGAACCCGCCCGGGAACCAGCATCACCGGGAGCCGTGCGTCCGCAAGCACCCGCCGCGACACCGAGCCGGTGAGCACGTTGTGAAGCCCCGTCCCGGGCGTCGTTCCCACCACCAGAAGCGAGGCTCCCAACTCGCTGCACAGGGCCAGCAGCGATCCCGCCAGCGGCCCCACGAGCACGCACCCCGTCGCCCGCACGCCGCACCGCAGCAGGCGATCCACCCAAGAATCAAGGGCCAATCGCGCTGCCGTCATCCGCTCGGCCACGGTGGACGTGGGGGTCGTGATGCCCCCAAGGAGCGAGGACACGCCTGAGTCGCTCAGGACGTGCACGACCGTGACTTCGGTGGGCGCGGAGGACGCAAGACGAGCGACCAGCCCGAGAGCTCGCCGGGCGGCGTCGGAGAAGTCGGTCGCGAGCACCACGACCCGGGGCATGCACGATCCATGGGGCCAGTAGCCCATCGGGTCGACCGGCCCACCCCGGAATCGTCGGGTCTTTGACCAGAGGGCGTTCGGACCTGTAAGCTGTGGTCGTCGCAGTCTCAGGCCGAGGATAGAGAATGCCCGAGTTCAACTGGGAGGCACGCACCCGCTCCGGAGAAGTCCGGAAGGGCGTGATGTCGGCCGACAACGTCAACACCGTCGAGCAGCGGTTGCGCAGCCAGCAGCTGACCCCCTCCTCGATCAAGAAGAAGAGGCGCGAACTCAACCTGACCATCGGGTCCGGCGTGGACTCCAAGGAGCTCGTGGTCTTCACGCGGCAGTTCGCCACGATGATCGACGCGGGCCTCCCACTGGTGCAGTGCCTCGACATCCTGGCTTCGCAGCAGGAGAACAAGGTCTTCAAGAACGTCCTGAAGGACATCAAGTCCTCGGTCGAGCAGGGCGCGACGTTCTCCGACTCGTTGCGTCGCCACCCGAAGATCTTCGACGATCTCTACACCAACCTGGTCCAGGCCGGCGAGGTCGGCGGCATCCTCGACACGATCCTCAACCGCCTCGCGATCTACATCGAGAAGAACGTCAAGCTGATGCGGCAGATCAAGGGTGCCATGACCTACCCCGCGGTGGTCCTGGTCATCCTCGCCGTCGTCATGGCGGTGCTCCTCGGATTCGTCATCCCCGCGTTCGAAGGCATGTTCAAGGACTTCGGAGCGAAGGACGCCCTGCCGAAGATCACGCAGTTCGTCATCTGGGCTTCGAAGAGCTTCATCACCTCTCTGCCCGTGACGATCCCCGCACTCATCATCACCGTCGGCACGGTGATCTTCGTCTACAGGCGTCCGAAGGGCAAACGCTTCATCCACAAGCTGCTGCTCACGCTGCCGATCTTCGGCACGGTGATCCGGAAGATCGCGGTTGCCCGATTCACCCGCACGATGGGCACGCTGCTTCAGTCCGGCGTCCCAATCCTCGACGCCCTGGAGATCTGCGCGAAGAGCTCCGGCAACGTGGTCATCGAGGAAGGCTTGATGTACACGCGCGCCAAGATCTCCGAAGGCAAGAACATGGCGGACCCGCTCACCGAGTCCAAGGTGTTCCCCTCGATGGTCGTCCAGATGATCGCGGTCGGCGAGCAGACCGGTGCCCTCGATCAGATGCTCAACAAGATCGCAGACTTCTACGAAGAAGAGACCGATGTCGCCGTCTCCGCCATGACCTCCATGCTCGAGCCGCTGCTGATGGCCATCGTCGGCGGCCTGGTCGGCGTCGTGATGGTCGCCATGTACCTGCCCATCTTCTCCCTGGCCGGTGCCATCAAGACCGAGTAGATGCCTTCTGCGCGGCCCTCCCAGCAGCTTCACCGCCCGCATCTCGCAGACACCTCCAACCGTTTGCCCCGAGCCGTCGCATGAAGATCGACGTCGGCCTCCCCTACGACGGCTCCACGCTCGGTCGCCGGATCGCGGCAGTGACGCTCCTGCGGTTGGTGTTCCTGTCGCTGCTGATGGGGATCATCGGGCGCTGGTACTTGCGCGAGGTCGAGTGGCGGGCGTTCTCCGTGCAAGTTGCGCTCATCGCACTCGCATGCGCGTTCGGGCTGTCGGGCGTCTACGCAGCGTGGCTCAGGACCGGACGCAAGCTTCAGGCGCTGACGTACGCGCAGGTGGTGTTCGATCAGGCGACCTGGACTGCGCTCGTGTACGTATCCGGCGGAGCGAACAGCGGAGCGACGTCGCTGTACGGTCTGTCGACGCTGGTCGCCGCGATTCTGGGAGGTCTTCCGGCTGCGACCGCCAGCGGCATCATCGGTTACTCGTTCTATGCGACGCTCTGCGCGACCATGGTCAGCGGAGTGCTCAGCGCGCCGCCCGACCAAGGGGACGTGGCCTACGCGCTGACGCTCCGTCAGGTTGTCTATCCGCTTGGACTCAACGGTCTCATGCTCCTGGTGGTCACGCTGCTCAGCGCCTATCTCGCCGAGCGGTTGCGCATCGCCGGTGGACGCGTCGTGGAGGCGACGGAGAGAGCCGCCAGGGCTGAGCGACTGGCGCAACTCGGGCGTCTCGCCGCAGGCCTCGCCCACGAAATCCGCAATCCTCTGGGCTCGATCTCCGCGTCGATCGAGCTGCTGCGTGATGGCAGCACGCTGAGCGACGAAGACCGGAAGCTGTGCGACATCATTCGCAACGAGTCGACGCGTCTGAACGACCTCGTGACGGACATGGTGGATCTCGCTCGTCCGAAGCGACCGGAGATCTCTCCAACGGATGCCGCCGAGGCCGCGCGCGAGGTCGTGGCCCTCGCCGCGCGCTCTGGTCGAAGCGCGCAAGACGTGGCGGTCCGTCTCGAAGCCCCGGATGCCCAGGGGCCGGTCTTCGTCGAAGCGGATTCCCGACAGCTCCGCCAGCTGATCTGGAACCTCGTGCGCAACGCCGTCCAGGCGACGGCCCCGGGCACGGAAGTCACGGTGCGTGTGGAGCCGGGGCCTCACAGGGTGCTGGTGGAGGTCCTCGATCGCGGCCCGGGGATCGCCCCGGAGGCGCGGGAGCATCTGTTCGACGCGTTCTTCACGACCCGCTCCCACGGGGCAGGGATCGGGCTGGCCGTGGTCAAGCGCATCGTCGATGATCACGGCTGGGCCATCGACGTGAGCGGTCCTGGCGACGGGGAGACCGGGTGTACGCGGTTCAGGGTGACGATACCCGTGGGGGAATGAGCTATCGCAGCGCTCACCGCTGGGTGCATCGGGGCTGGTTTCGCGCGTCGAATCCGTGCCGCGCCCCAGCCAACGGGGTATGACTGGCACCTGCCGTCGAGGTCTCCGGCGGCAGTGAATCAAGACGAGCCGGGCCTCGTCTCCAGGAAGGCAACTCGGTGACACGGAGAGACAATTCCCAATGGCATCGATGTTGCTTAGAGATTCGACAGAACCCGCACTCCAGCGGGTCTTGGAGAGAACGACGATGAACAGGATCCTCAAGCTGGTGCTCGTTCCCATGGCCTTCGCGTTGGCGCTCAGCGCCGCATCGCCGGCGTCGGCTGGAGAAGCGCAGGACTACATGCAGGCGCGCCAGACCGAGCTGAACGCGGTGCTTCGCACTCCGGCATCCCCGGCGCGCACGCAGAAGGTGGCCGCGATGCTCGACGCGATGTTCGACTACGACAAGCTGGCCCGCGACTCCCTGGGTCGGCACGCCGAGGGACGCTCCGAGGACGAGATGAAGGAGTTCACCGGGCTGCTCAAGCAGCTGGTCCGCAAGGCGTACCAGAAGAACATCGAGAAGACCCTCAACTACCAGGTTTCGTGGCTCGGTGAGGAGGGCGGAGGCGACGCGGCGGTGATCAAGACCACCGCGAAGTCAACCAAGCCCGGCAGCAACCAGGAAGAGATCTCGATCGTCTACAAGCTCCACAAGAAGGACGGCAAGTGGGCGGTCGGCGACGTAGTGACCGAGCAGTCGAGCCTGGTGAACACGTACCGCAACCAGTTCAACCGGACCATCAACAAGGACGGCTGGAACGGGTTGATCACGAAGCTGAAGAACAAGGCCGGCCAGCGCTGACGCTCCTGCTTGCGTGCCCCTTCGACGCGGTCTCCCTCTCCCCTTCCTTCGATTCTGGGCCATCCAAGCGGAAACCCGCTACGCTTGATCCGCCCGAATGAGCCATCGCGAGCTCGCCTCCCACCGCTCTTCCCCCCCTGAGTGCCCGAGCCCAGGCGCACCACTGCGCCTTTCTGCCGCCCGCGGACAACTCAGCATCGAGCTCCAACGACCTGTCCCCATCGGCCCCGTGCTCGTCGAGGCGATGGAAGTCTCCCTCCCCGGCTTGAAGTTCCCCATCGACTTGTCGGGCGGAGTGACCCGGTTCCGCAACCGACGCGGTGTCCTCGAACGACTCAGGATCCGGGTCCCCTTCGCGAGACTGTTACGTCACATCGAGCCCGGGGTTCGTAACACGCTCGGCCCAGGACGGTGTGAACTCGTGGTCATGCCCGGTGCCCACGGGCTCGTGTTGGGAATCCACCACGCTCGCGCTGCGCTGGCGTTCGACCTCGTGTTCGCCCCCGACGACGACCGGCTACGACTCGTCGTGGTCGATGCTCGCGGGTCCGGCCTCGGGGCCCATGCGCACGGTGCGGCCCTCCGCGCGGCTGCGGGGATCGTCGGGAGCTCCGGGAGCTGCGCCGGCAGCGTGCTGGGGCTCGACCGAGGGCTCCGAGAGCTCGTGCGGGAGCTCACGATCGACGCGGGGGCGCGGGCGCCCGAGACACGCGGACTGCACTTCGGAGAGTGGACCGAGACCGACGATGGGGTCGAGCTCGAGGCACGACGCGACGGTGAGGCAGCGGCGTTGCCGGCTCGGGCGGTCCGGGCGCTGGAGGCCGCGCGATGGTCGCAGGCGGCCGACGACGCGTTGGCGCACGGGGATCTCGACGCGGCCCGCAGCGAGTTGCTTTCGGCGCTCGAGCGCGCGCCTCGTCATCCCGCGCTGTTGCTGCGCCTTGCCGAGATCGACCTGGTCGCCGGGCATCGTCCGGAGAGCGCATTGAGCATGCTGATCGAGGGCATGGCTGCCGTAGACGCCGGCCCTGTCGGTGCCAGGTTGCTCGCCGCAACCGGAGACCTGGAGGGAGCGACTGCGGCGATGCGCCGCGCCGCGGAGCGCGAGGTCTTCGGGCGGCTGGCCGCGCTCCTCTTCCTGGAGGCAGCCGAGTACGCGGACCGCTATCGCGACCGGGCGGTGCTGCTCGACGAGGCGGTCGCGCGGGCTCCGGGACTCGCGGAGGCGAGGTGGGAGCGCGCAGGAGCGAGGTTGGCAGCGGGCGACGTGCAAGCGGCGGTGGCGGACTTCGATCACCTCGAGGCATCCACGCACGGGAGTGCAGCCCGTTTCGAAGTCTGCGAGCGTGCAGGGCGCATGCTGCTCGACGCACGGGCTCCGTCGGACGCGGCGCGGATGTACCAGCGCGCCCTTCGATACCTGCCGGGAAGCGCCGAAGCGAGCGCCGGGCTGGCCCGCTCGTTCCTCGAGGTCGGAGACGGTCCACGCGCGGTAACGCTGCTGACCCGGGCCGTTGCGCTCACGGGCAAGACGGGACCGAGCCCGGGGCTGGCGTTGGAGTTGGCCGAAGGGTTGGCGGACATCACGCAGGACCTGCCCGCGGCGATTGCGCACGCGCGCTCGGTTCCCTTCGGAGTGACGGAGACGCCCCGGGCGAGGACGCTCGAAGGACGTTGGCTGGCCGTGCTCGGGGATCTGGTGGGAGCGAGCGTTGCCTACGCGCGGGCCCGCGAGGCGATGGAGGTTTTGCCCAAGGCCGCTCCCATCCCGGCGGAGTGGTCCCTGGAAGCCGCGCGCTTCGAGGCGGAAGTTCGCGGGGACTGGCGAGCCGCGCAGAGGCACCTGGCCGTGGCGTTGGTTCGTCACCCGAACGATCCGGGCGTTCGCGGGATGTTCCGCAAGGCCGGCCTCGCCCTGGGCGGCTCCGCCGACGAAACCGCACCGGATCGCGGTCGGGAGGCTCGTGGTGTGGAGCCATCCCCTTCCCTGCCCCAGGAGCTCGAACCACAGGCAGACGTACGTGCTGCTGCCAGCGCAGAAGTGGCGGAGGAAATCGGAGAGGAGCAGCACGAGCCTGGCGAGGTGGACGAAGGGCGGATCGCGCGTCTGAGCGAGATGGTTCAGGGGGATCCGACGAACCGGGAGGCGGTGCGCGAGCTGTGCGGCCTTCTCTCCCGCGCGCGAAGGATGCTCGACCTGTTCGCGCTCGTGTCGGCGAGGCTCGAGGAGACCGCATCCCCGGAGGATCGCGGGTGGCTGCTGTCGTATCGAGCCCAGGCGCTGCACTCGCTCATCGACGCGGCAAGAGCAGCGGGCAGGGAGGAAGAGGCCGCGCTGTACGACGAGGCGCTCGGCATGGAGCCGACGCCCGGCTGAGCGAGGTGGAGGGGCCGGCTACTTGCCGAGGCCCGAAGACCCGGTCGGACCGACGGGAGCGCCGTCTTCCCAGGGCATGCGGGAAGGCAGTCCACCTTCCTGACGGAACTGACGGTGGATGGCCCGCGTGACCGGACCGACCGCGCCATTTCCGACGACCTGATCGTCGATGCGGACGACTGGAAGCACTTCCCGGACGGTCGAGGAGATGAAGACCTCATCGGCCCCGATGATGTCACCGCTGGTGAGGGTGGTGATACGCACCGGGATGTTGATCGCGGAAGCCGCGAGGAGCAGGTGCCTGCGGGTGATGCCGGGAAGGATTCCCTCGGACTCCGGAGGTGTGAGCAGGACACGGTCCTTGACGGCGAAGACGTTCGAGGTCGTGCCTTCGAGGACACGGCCGCGGCCGTCGATGATGATCGCCTCGCGAGCGCCACTGGCGTACGCATCGCGCAGCGCGAGGAGGCTCACCAGGTAGTTCGAAACCTTCGCGCCAGCCGCGGGGGTGTTGTCCGCCGTGCGCTCGGTTCGAACGAGCAGCACGCCGATGCCGTTGCGGTAGTCGTCGAGGGGGGGCAGGGAGATCGGCTCGACGAACACGATACGCATGGGGCTGCGTGCATTGGACGGGTCGAGGCCGAGGGGTCCGACGCCTCGCGTGATCTGGATGCGGACGACCGAGTCGCCTGCCCCTTCGGCGCGCGAGATCGCGGCGAGGATCTCGCCTTTGAGCGCATCCTGGGAGACAGGCGGGACGATCGCGACTCGGCTGGCGGATTCGAAGAGCCGCTCGACGTGAGCGTCGAGGGCGAAGGGTCTGTGATCGTAGGTGCGGAGGACCTCGAAGACCGAATCCCCGTAGAGGAATCCGCGGTCGTAGACGGAAACGAATGCGCGGTCGGGAGTGACGACGGAGCCGTCGATCATCACGATGCGGCCGGGAATGGATTCCATCATGCGTTCTCCTGTGCGGCTTCTGGCCAGCCTGGGATGGGGCAATGGTCGAGGAGAGCTTGCGCCTGCGCGCAGGCTGCGTCGAGGGCGAGGGCGAGAGAGTCCTCGGGGCGTGCGCGCGAAGTCGAATCCGGGTGGACGGGTTCGCCGAGGACGACGGCGACGCGGCTGAAGGGACATGGGATTTCGAAGTGATCCCAAGAGCTCAGCTTCCACGAGCGAGAGCACGCGGCGGCGAAGGGCACGACCACTCCGCCGGATCGGGATGCGGCGAGGAGGACACCGGGGCGCGCCTGATGCCTTGGGCCACGCGGACCGTCCAGTGCGACGGCGCCGTCCCACCGCTCCCGGAGCATCCTGACCAGACCGATCAACGCGGCGCGCGCGTTGCGGGAGGAGGATCCCCGGACCGCATGCAGGTCGAGCCATTTGAAGGCGGAGGCCATCAGGTCACCGTCGCCGGAGAGGCTGACGATCGCGGCGGTGCGACGTCGTCGCCGGAATGCGAGCAGCGGCAGGATCTGACCGTGCCAGAGGGCGAGGACCCAGGGCAGGTCTGCGCATCGGCGCAGGGAGGGGTGGGAGGCGGAGGTGGTGCGCAGGGTCGCGATCCAGAGCCGCGCGACGAGACCGAGGACGAAGCCAAGGGCGGCCCTGCGCATGTCGAGGGGCTACTGCTTGAGCTCCTTGAGGAGCTCCTGGGCTTTTTGGAACGAGGAGTCGTTCTCGAGGGAGCGCTCGAGCATCTGGATGGCCTTCTTGGTGTCGCCCTGACGACGGCTGATCTCGCCGAGGTAGTAGAAGACCTCGGCCTTGGTGATGGGCGCCTTGTCGTCGAGGCGCTGCAGCAGCAGGGCGCGGAAGGTCTTCTGGGCACGCTCGAGATCGTTCATGTCGAGGGCGAGGACCCCGAGGTCCACGAGGATCGCGAGGTTGCCGGGGTTGATGCGGAAGGCCTGATCGAGCTCCTGCAGGGCGCGCTCCTTCTCGCCGTCGGCGGTGAAGGCGCGAGCCAGGCGGTGGTGGATGTCGGCGAGCTCCTTGACGCGCTTTCCGGCGTAGGACTCGACGATCTTCTCGAGGGCCTTGACCGCGTCCTTGCCGCGGCCGGAGGCGCTGTAGGAGTCGCACAGGGCGAGCAGCAGGTCGCGGTCGTCGGGAGCCAGGGTGCTGGCCTTCTCGAGCAGCAGCGATGCGGCGGCGGCGTCCTTGCGTTTGTCGGTGTGGATGTCCGCGGCGGCGCGCAGGAGCTTGACCTTCGCGGCGGGTTCGACCGCGGCTTCGGCGTCCTGCGAGATCATGTCGGCCACTTCTGCCCAGGCGCCGGTGCGCTCGTAGAGCTTGCGGAGGCGCTCGCGGACGGGAGCCGAGGACGGGTCGGCGCGGAGGCCGGATTCGAGGACGCGGCGGGCGCCCGCGTCGTCCTTGACCCTGGCGAACAGGTCGGCGAGGCGCATAGCGAGCTCGACGGCCTCGTCGCCGGACAGGGAGCCAAGGATCTTCTCGAGGGTTTCTGCGGCCTTGGCGGGCTCGTTCTTGACCTCGTAGAGCCTGCCGAGGGACTCGAGGGCTCCGCGATGGTTCGGGTCACGAGCGAGCACCTGCTGATAGGCCTCGATGGCCTTCGCGGTGTCGCCGAGGCGGGACTCGTAGACCTCGCCGAGGCGCACGGTGAAGGTGAGCTCCGCTGCGGAGTCGCCGCGCCCGCGCGCCAGATCGATCTGGCCGTTGAGCAGCTCGGCGAGCTCCTCGTCGCGTCCGCTCTTCTCGTAGAGCTGAGAGAGAGAGACCACGGCGTCGGTGAGTCCGGGCTCCTCCTCGAGCACCTTGTGAAGCACGCCGACCGCGTCGGAGACGGCATCGAAGCGTGCAGCGAGCAGGTGAGCGAGCTCGAGGCGGAGCTCGTTTCGCTCCTTGGGCGTGGAGGCGACGTCGATGAGGCGCTCGAGCAGGGTGCACAGGTCCTTGTCGCGCTTCTCCTTGGCGTACAGCTCGCGAAGGGCGGCCGCGGCCCCCTTGTCTGCGGGCTCCGCGTCGAGGATCTCCTCGTAGATCTCGAGGGATCGGACGTTGTCGTTCAGCTTGTCGCGCAGCACCTCGGCAGCCTTGTGCTTGAGCGTGACGATGCTGGGGCCATCGGCGGTGAGCTCCGCGCGGCGGAGCAGCAGCTTGACGGTTTCGGGCCAGTCGCTGGCGCGCTCGCGGAACCGGGTGAGCTCCTCGAAGGGCCAGATCCAGGCATCGTCGACCTCGACGAGCTGGCGCAGTACCTGCTCGGCGAGGGGTTCGTCGTGCACCGATCCCTCGGCGAGGGTGGCCGCCTCGCGGAACAGATCGCGGCGCTTTTCGCCGTCGGTCTCGAGCATCGCCCTGCGGCGCAGGGTTTCGATGAGGTCACGCTCGCGCCCGGGCTCGCGCTGCAGGCTCTCGACGGAGCGGAGCAGCTCGAGGTTTTCGGGGTCGCGCGCGAGGGCCTTGGTGAGCGCGTCTTCGGCGGCGCGGGCATCGGCGAGCTTGTCGCGATACCAGCCGGCGAGGCGGGCGAACAGGTCGCGGGCGCTCGAGGAGTCGAGGTCGGAGGCGCCTTCGAGCGCCTTGGCGAATGCGCGAGCTGCCTCGGTCCACTGGGCGTTGATCGCGGCCAGACGCTCGATCTCCTTGAGCGTCGATTCGTCGCGGGGGTCGTCGGCGATCGCGTCTTCGAGGACGCGCTGAGCGCGGCGGGTGTCGTTGGCCTGATCTTCGAGGACGCGTGCGAGCTCGCTGCGCATCCGGAGGCGGTCTGCCGGGGACTGAGCGAACGAGATACGTTTCTCGAAGAGGTTGGCGAGGCTTTGGAAGTCGGCGCGGGCTCTGTAGACGGTTTCCAGAGCCGAGGCGGCGTCTTCGAACAGGTCCTTGTCGGCGGTGAGCTCCTCGATGGTCTCGCAGGCCTTCACGTGGTCGGGAGCGCGTTCGAGGGCCATGCGCAGGGTCTCGAGGCCCTGCATCTTGTCGCCGAAGGACTTGATCTGCAGGACGGCGAGGCGGTGGTACAGGTCGGCCTGCTTGCCGGAGTCGGTCTCGACCGAGACGCGACGCTCGAGGATGTCGGCGAGCTCGTGGTCGTTGCCGAGCTTGCTGTGCAGGCGGTCGAGGGCTTCGAGGAGATCGGGTGCATCGCCGGCCTGCTCGAGCGCCTTGCCGTAGGCAGCCACGGCCCGCTTGTCGTCGGACAGCTTGTTCTCGGCCACGCGGCCGAGGCGGGTCCACAGGTCCTTGGCGACGACGGCGTCGAAGGTGTTTCCTGCGCGTTCGGTGAGGGCGTCGGCGTAGCGGTCGTAGCCCGAGCACGCGCCGCAGAGGCGCTCGATCTCGTCGTGGAACGCGGGATCGTCGGGCGTCTCCGCGAAGGCCCGAAGCATGGCGTCGAGCGCTTTGGAGGCGTCCGACATCGAGGCGTCGAACACGACCGCGATGCTCTTGAGGGTGCGTGCGCGGTCGAGGGGTTCGGACTGGGCCTTGAGGCGCATTTCGAGGACGCCGACGAGGGTGTCGAAGCGGGAGCCTGCGCGCAGGACCGGCTCGAGGATTTCGGCGGCCTGCAGGCGGAGCTCTTCGCGCTCTTCGCCGAGCTTGCGCACGGCATCGATGGCGACGGAGTCCGCGGGTGCCTCTTCGAGGACCATGCGGAAGGCTTCGAGTGCCTCATTGGGCTCCGCGAGCGCGCCGGCGAGGAGTCCGCCGATTTCGCGTCGCAGGCCGACGCGATCGTCGACGGTATCGGCGACGCTGGCCTCGAGGCGCAGGGTGTCGAGCAGCTCGGACCACATCGACTCGGCCCGGTACAGCTCTTCGAGCTTGCGGAGCACGAGCCTGTCGGCCGGGCGTACGTCGAGCGCGGACCGCAGGGTGTCGATCGCAGCCGGACGATCCTTGAGCTGTTTTTCCCAGCGATCGGCGGACTGGACGAGGAGCGAGAACTTGAGGTCCTGGTCGTCGTCGCCGGCGAGCTCGACGCGGCGCTGGTACAGCTCGACGAGGCGCTTGGCGTCGTCCTTCTGCTCGTACAGCTCGATCAGGCAATCGATCGTGTAGGCGCTCATGGGATCGAGCTCGAAGGCGCGCTCGTAGTCGGCGACGGCGCCGTCGGAATCCTCGAGCATGTCGCGTCGCGTCTCGCCGACGCGGCGCCACACCGACGCGCGTTCCTCGTCGGAGCCGATGAGGTCGGCCTTTTTGGTGAGGACGCGGACCAGGGTGGGCCAGTCGGAGAGCAACGTGGCGAGGTAGTCGATTTTCTCGAGGGGAGCGGGATCGGACTCGTCGGTAGCGGCGAGGCGTTCGTAGGCGACGAGGGCGCTGCGGGGGTCGTCGCGGCGCTCGTCCTGGACGACGGCGAGGGCAGCGAGGAGATCGCGCAGGGTGGTTCCTTCGGCGTCCTTGGCCGCGGCCTCGTAAGCCTCGGCGAGGTCGTCCCAGGCGCCGAGGTCACCGGCCAGACGCTCGAGGTCGGCGCGGATGTCGGAGTCGTCGGCGACGATCTCGAAGGCAGCGCGCAGGGCTTCGAAGGCCCGGCTCTTGTCGTTCCCGCGCTGCTCCCACAGGCGAGCGGTCTCACGCAGGATCGAGATTCTATCGACGTCGTCGCTCGCGAGGTCGAAGCGCTGGGCGTTGAGGTAGATGAGCTTGCGCCAGTCGTCGGCCCCCTCGTGGATGGGCATGAGGATCTCGACGATGCGCTCCTTGTGCTGATCGTCGGCGGCGAGCAGGGCCTCGAGGTCGGCGACGGCCTCTTTGTGGCCCGGGGAGCGGCGGACGATTTCCTCGTACTGGTCGATGGCGCCGACGAGGTCATGGATCTGGTCGCGCAGCAGGCGAGCGAGGTCGAGGCGGTAGGCGCACCCCTTGTCGAGGTCCTCCTCGCCTTCGGCACGCTGCAGGCAGAGCTCGGACAGCTCAGTCCAGCGTTCCCGCGTGCGATACAGCGCAGTCAGCGCGTCGAGAGACACCTCGTCGTGCTCGTCCACGTCGAGCGCCGATCGATACGTCTCGATGGCCTTGTCGAGGTCGAGCAGGGAGTTGCGCTCGAGGTCTGCGATGGTGTGCAGGACCTTGAGTCGGTCGACGGGGTCGTAGCGATGATCGAGAGCGCTGCGATAGAGGGCGACCCGCTCGGAGGGCCTGTCGGCCTTGATGAGCAGGGCGTCGATGGCGCCGAACAGCTCGCGGGAGTCGGGCTCGAAGTCGAGGGCGCGGCGATAGAACGCGAGGGCTCGGTCCGTGTTGCCGAGCTCGGCGAAGAGCTCGCCGGTGCGGCGGCACAGCTTGGCGGTGGCGGGCTCGTCGGAGGGGATCTTCTCGAGCTCGGCGGCGAAGATGTCGGCGAGCCTGCGCTCTGCGCCGGCGACCTTGGCCTGGCTTTCGAGCTGACGCCACGTGTCCTGGTCGGTGATGTCCTCGTGCAGGAGCTTCGCGGTGGTTTCGAGGGCGGCGGAGAAGTCCTCTTCCTGCTCCTCCTGCATGAGGGCGAGGCGACGGAGCAGCTCGCGACGCTTGTCGCTGTCCTGGCTGGCGGCGAGGCGCGCCTCGATGGTGACCTTGACGCGCTTCCACTCTGCGGTGTTGAGGTAGAAGGGCTCGAGCATTTCGGCGGCACGAGCGCGGTGCTCCGGATCCTCGGCGTGCTCGAGCAGGCGCTCGAGCTCCGCGATCGCGGCCGGGTTCTGCGGGTCGATGGCGAGCGCATCGGCGAGCTCGTCAAACGCGCGGAGCGTGTCGCCGAGCCTGGCGTCGGCGACCTGCGCGATCTTCACGCGCAGCAGGGCCTTGTCGGTGGACTCCTGATCGAGCTGACGCTCAGAGAGGGCAACGAGGTCGTTGTAGCGGTCGGTCTCGGTGTAGAGCTTCTCGAGGGCCTCGACAGCAGCGGGGTCGAGGTCGAGGTCGAGGACCGACTCGTAGACGGCGATGGCGGCGGGGCGATCCTGGAGGACCTCGCTGCAGAGCCGCGCCTGGCGGAAGAGCAGCTGCTTCTTCTCACCCTCGTTCTCGGCGACATCCACCCTGCGGCGGATGATGTTCAGAAGGGCGTTGGCGTCGCCGGCCTCCTCGTACAGCGCCTCGAGTGCGATGAGCGCGCGCGGATCGTCGCCGTGGATGTCGAGAGCCTTGAGGTAGTTCTCGCGAGCGAGCTCGCGGTCCGCGAGCTCGGTGCGCGCAAGCTCTGCGATGCGCAGGGTCACACTGAGCTGGATGTCGCCGTCGAGGATCTGGCCGACGACCTCGCGCAGGAGCGCGACGAGCTCGGGGAATCTGCGGGTGGCGGAAGCGAGGCGTTCGACGGTGTCGAGCCAACCCTGGACGGAGTCGGTGCCAGCGGCTTCCTTGAGGCCACCGACGGCGAACTGGAAGGCGCGAGCGGGGTCGGCGAGGGGGCCTTCGGCGACCTTGACGGCCTGCTCGAGCAGGTCGAGGCGCTCGACGGGGGAGTAGCTGGTTTCGGCTTCGATCTGGACGACCTTGAGGAGCTTCTCGTGGTCGCCGTCGGCCTCGTACAGGGGGTGCAGCACCTGGGCGGCATCCCTGCGGGCGGAGGGGTTCTCGAGCAGCAGCTCGAGGGCGGCGCGGCTGGGGCCGTGGCTCGGCTCGATGGTGAGGGCCTGACGATACGCCTCCAGGGCGCCGAGCAGGTCGTCCTGATGCGTGCGGCGGACATCGCCGAGACGCACGAGCAGGGCGATGCGATCGTTGGGCTCCTCGGCGAGCGCCAAGTCGGCGTCGAGGGTTTCCGCGAGGTCGACCCACCGGTCGGCCTTTTCGTAGAGGGTCTCGAGGGCCTGCAAGACGGGACGCTCGGGGCCGAACTCCTCGAGGATGGATCGCCACGCGGAGATGGACTCCGGGACGTCGTCGAGCTTGTCGGTGAGGGTCTGGGCGATGCGGGTCATGATGCGACGTCGCTCGTCGGGATCAGTGGAACCCTGCTCGCGAGCGCGAAGGACTTCGACCAGCTCGCGCCACTTCTGGGCCTTCTCGTACAGGCGTTCCAGGGCACCGAGGGCGGTGGAGTCGCCCGGGTTGTCGGCGAGACGCGCGCGCCAGGCGTCGATGGCACCGGGCTGATCCTCGAGGATGCTCTCGCAGATTTCGCCGAGGCGGCCGAGGAGCTCGGCGCGACGAGCGGTGTCGTCCTCGAGCTTGACCTCGGTGCGGAGCATCTCGACGAGGGCGGCGTGGTTGCCGAGTCCGGCGTAGATCTCCTCGAGGGCGCGAGCGGCGGGGAGCACGAGGTTGGCGTCGTCGGGATCGATCTCGATCACCTTGCGGTACACGCCTTCCGCGCGCTTGACGTCGTTGAGCTGGTCGCGGCAAATCGCGGCGACCTCCATCAGGATCGTGCCGCGCGACTCGGGGTCGGGCGCGGCCGCCGACGCCTGCGTCAGCACCTCGGCCACCCGCTCATGGGCGCCGATCCGTCGGCCGATCTCCGTCAGGCGCGTTCGCGCGGAGCGGTCCACCGGATCGATCGGCACGAGCTTGGCGAGGGCTTCCAGCGCGCCGGTGTCGTCGGCCAGGCGCTCGTCGCGCAGCATGGCGGTGCGACGGAGCAGCTCCCTGCGCACGGACTCGTCGGTGGCGGACTCGAGGCGGATGTCGAGGACGCGGACCAGGTCGCGGATCTCGCCCTTGGCGTCGTAGACGACCTCGAGGATCTCGGCGGCGTGGGGACGCAGCTCGGGGACCTCGAGGATCTTCTCGACGATGGCGCGGGCCTCGTGCTGGTTGGGGTCGATGCGCAGGACGTCTTCGACCTGCGGCAAGGCGGCGGTGGGATTCGAGAGCTTCTCGAGCTGGAGGGTGCCGAGGCGGAGCTTGATCTGGACGATCTCGTCGCCGACGGCGGTGTCGAGCTTGCGCTCGAGCAGGGCGACGAGCTTGCTCCAGCGCTGCTCGGAGGCGTAGAGCTTCTCGAGGGCGGAGATGGTCGACGCGTGGAGCGAGTCGATCTCGAGGATGCGCTCGTAGTAGTCGATCGCCTTGGGGAGGTTCTCGATGATCTCCTCGCAGACGATGGCGACTTCGGCGAGCAGGTCGATGCGTCGGCTGGCGCCGGAGGTGGCGGTGACCGCGCCGGCGTACATCGCCTCGAGATCGGCCCAGCGCTCGCGGCCGGTGAGGATCTGCTTGAGGCGCGAGAAGGCGCGATCGTTGGCGGGCTGACGGGTGAGCACGCGGTTCAGGTAGGGGATGGCCCCGTCCTGATCGCCGAGGACCTCGTCGTGCAGGCTCGCGGCGCGCTCGCACAGCTCGATCTCCACGGCTTCGGGCAGCGCAGGCTCGGAGGCGAGGGCGGCCTTGTAGGCCTCGGCGAGGTCGTTGGGACGCTCCGCGGCGGTGGAGAGATCGGAGGCGCGATCCCACAGCACGAGCTCTTCGGGGTACTCGGCGACGGCCTTGAGGACGACCTCGAGGGCGACGCCGGGTTCGGCGAGCTTCTTCTCGCAGACGTCGGCCAGGCGCGACATCAGCTCGAGACGGCGGCCACGATCGACCGTGCAGTCGATGAGCACGCCGAGAGAGGCTGCCTCCCTGGGAGCGTCACCGAGCTTCGCGTGCAGATCCACGAGCACTTCGGCTGCGCGTGGACGGGTCGCGTCGATCTGCACCAACGCGTCGAGGATCTGGATCGCGCGGTCGGCGTCGGCGCCGAGGTCGAGGGCGCGGACGGCGGCATCGAGGGCTGCTGCGTGGCGATCCATGCGGGGGAACAGCTCGGCGAGCTGCAGGTCGAGCTCGCCGCGGTCGGCGCCTTCGCGCTGATCCCGGTGGGCCTCGATGACCTTCGCGGCGGCATCGAGCTCACCGGCGGAGATCAGGAGGCGGGGCAGGGCGACGAGCGAAGCGTGGTTCGCGAGGTCTTTTTCGAGGCAGCGACGGTAGATCTCGATGGCGCGGGCGGGCTCGCCGAAGGCGTCCTCTTCGAGGGTCGCCCACTCGACCATGAGGCGCGGCCCCTCTTCGATGTCCGCCAGCTCGATGCGCAGATCGAACAGCCAGCGCAGGTCGTCGCGGCGGTCGGTCGCGCGCAGGATGCGATCGAGCGTGGTGATGGTGTGCTCGTCGGTCGGGTCGCTCTCGACCAGGGCGCGGTAGGTCTTGATCGCCTCGTCGGCGCGGCCGAGCTCGGTGGCGTAGACCTCTCCGACGCGCACCTGCAGGAACCTGCGCTCCTTGTCGGACAGGTCCTTTTCGCGGGCGAGGCGGCCTTCGATGGCGTTGACGAAGGGTTCCCAGGCGCCCGCGGCGCGCGCGAAGCTCTCGAGCATCTCGAGGGCGCCGTCGGCGCGCGGGTTGAACTCGTAGGCCTTGCGCGCATAGGCGAGGGCCGCGGCCTTGTCGGACAGCTTGTGGCCGGTGACGTCGGCGAGCTTGCGCAGGAGCACGAGCTTGTCGGCCGGGTCCTCGGACTTGCCGAGGAGGATCTCGTACAGGGCGGGCAGGCGGTTCCAGCGCTCGTCCTTCTCGTAGATGGGCACCAGGGCGCGAGCCGCGCGGGTGTCGTCGGGACGCACGCTGAGCACGCGTTCGTAGGAGCGGAAGGAGCGCTCGGGAGCGTGGATGCGCTCCTCGAAGACCTCGGCGACGCGGAAGGAGAGGTCGACCTTGACGGTGGGGTCGGCGGCCTTGTCGGCGGCGGAGGAGAGGACCTCGGCGAGGCCTTCCCAGTCCTCGTTCTGGGCGTACAGCTCGGTGAGGCCGTCGTAGTCCTCGGCGGCGAGGTAAGCGTCGCGCAGCACGCGCAGCGCACGGGAATGGCCTGGGCGAATCTCCAGCACGCGACGCCATGCGCTCGCGGCCTTGCGGGGATCGTTGAGCCGGTCGGAGCAGATCTGGCCGAGCTTCTGCAGCACCGCGATGCGGGTGTTCTCGTCGGGCGCCTGCTCGACACGCTTCTCGAGGACCTCGGCGACGGTGACGTAGTCCTTGTCGCGCTCGGCCTGCTTTTCGAGCATGTCCATGATGCCGGGAGCGGACGGGTCGATGGACAGCACGCGCTTGTAGATGGCGATGGCGTCGGCGGACTTGTCGAGGCGCTCGGAGGCGAGCTTCGCCATCTCGATGAGGACGGGGAGCTTCTCGGAGTCGGCGAGCAGCTCGACCTCCTGGGCGTACAGGGCGAAGAGGGGGGCCCAGGCGCGGCGACGGTTGTACAGCTCCTTGAGGCGCGTGCGCGCTTCCTCGTCCGTGGGATCGATCTTGAAGATCGCCTCGTAGACCTCGGTCGCGTTCTGCACGTTCTGGAACTGCTCGACCCAGCGCTTGCCCGCGGAACGCAGGAGCGTGAGCTTCTCGTCGCGATCGGTGGACAGCTCCGCCAGCTTCTGCTGGTGAACCAGCAAGTCACGCCAGCGCTGCAGCGCCTCGTACACCCGGCACAGCTCCCGCACCGCGTCGATCGCCTGGTCGTCGAGCTGCAGGATCTGGTTGAGCACCGTGACCAGCGCGCTGTCGCTCTTGATGTTGTCGCGATAGATTGCCGCGATCTCGCGCAGCACCTCGAGGCGACGCTCGCGATCGTCGGCGCCGATGCGCTCGAGCTCCTGGCGGAGCAGATCGACGAGCGGCGACCATGCCTCGGTCTGGCGATACAAGCGCTTGAGGGAGGCGCGGGCGTCGTGGTTCTCCGGGTCCTGGCGCAGCAGCACCTTGTACTGCTCGATCGCCTTGCCGGCGTCCTCGCGCGTCTCGGCCAGCTTCGCGATCTCGGTCCCGATCGCGGCCTTCTGCTCGCCGTCGGTCAGCGAACGCTGCGCGTCGGTGAGGATCGACATCAGGCGCCCGATGTCGCCGGACTTCTCGCAGAACTCGCGGTAGAAGTTGAGCATGCCGAGGTGCGCGGGCTCGGAGCGACGGACCTTGTCGAAGTAGGGCTCGGCCAGGTCGGCGCGGTCGCGCATGCGCCACTGGGTCATGGCGATCTGGAGCCAGATGCCGATCTCCTGGCCGGGCTTGTAGCCGCTGGCCTTGAGCTGGTCCTCGTACATCGCGACCAGGTGCTCCCAACGCTCGTTGCGGCCGAAGAAGTCGGACAGGAAGCCCATGGCCTCGGCGTAGCCGGGGGCCAGATCGAGGGCGCGCTCGTAGGCCGCCGCGCCGCGCGCGTCGTTGCCGAGCCTGCGCACGACCACCCGGGCGAGACGGATCAACGCGGCGAAGCGCTCGTCGCGAGAGGGGAGGTCGGTCGCCATGATCTCGAGCACGCGAGCGACGTCTTCCCAGGCGCCGCGGTCGCGGTAGATGCGCTCGAGGAGGATGGCAGCGCGACGGTTGCGCGGGTCGAGGCGCAGGGCCTCCTCGAGGACCTCCACGATCTCGGCGAGGGTGTCGTCGGAGCGGCCGTAGCGGTAGATGACCTCGGCGGCGGTGGCGAGCATCGAGCTCTTGAGCTCGCCGCCCTCTTCCTTGCGCGCCTCGGCGAGGTTGCGGTCCGCGATGGCGCGCCACTCGGCGGCCTGATCCTCGGAGCGCTCCAGGGCCTCGGTGGCCGTGGGATCGCCGGGGCGAATCTCGAGCAGACGCTTGTACGCCGCGGTCGCGCGCTTGTGCTCCAACAGCTCGTCGTCGAGCACCCGGGCCAGCTCCGCCTGCAGGATCGGCTCCTGCTTGGAGCCCCCCACCAGCGAGATCGCGTACTCGAGCAGCGTGGCTACCGCGCTCCACTCGCGACGCGTCTCGTGCTCCCGACGCGCTGCCTCGAGCAGGTCCACCAGCTCGTCGTTCGACATCCCGATGTCCGGCGCCGTGATGGCGTCCTGCAACTCGACCCAGGCAGTCTCGTTGTCCGCGTCGTCCTGCAACAGACCAAGAGCAGTTCGGATTTTCTGCGCGCTCATCGTCACCCCAACGCCACGTCGTGGTTTCGTCGCACCGGTTCGGTCGGCACTCGGACAGTGTCATCGACACGCCAACCGCTCGCGTCGCCCGCTGTGTCGTCCACGCCGATCGAGGCGAAATTCCGCCAGATCCACGCAGAACGACACAAGGGGCCGCGATGCTACGACGCGGTCCCCCAGGACACAAGACGTCCTGGCCACGACGGCGGCGGTCCCGCGCCCGACGGCGCGCAGATGCGGCAACTCGTGGAGAACGGGCCCACGACGCGAACGGAATCCTCGGGCGGTGTTGATTCCTCTTGCAATCCGGAGCCACCCCCCTGCAGAGCCGAGCCGGGAGCGCGCAGCCCCCCTGCCCCGTCGCTTCCCCCCAGAATCCCCCGGAGACCCATGGGACACCTGCACGCCTCCAAGGACCGCTGGCTCGCGCTGCAACGTCGCGTCGACAAGACCCAGACCGGCCTGCCGCCCACCCCCGAGCTGCACGACATCCTCCGCCACCTGTTCACCGAGCAGGAGGCCGACATCGCCGCCCGACTCCCCGTCGTCCCCCGCTCCCTCTCCAGCCTCGCCCGACGCTTCGACCTCCCCGCCGAGTCCCTGCGCGCCATCCTCGACCGCATGGCCGACAAGGGCCTGGTGTTCGACCTCCCCCACCCCACCCGCGGCACCTTCTACATGCTCGCCCCGCCCGTCATCGGCTTCTTCGAGTTCTCGATGATGCGCGTGCGCTCCGACATCGACCAGAAGGCCGTCGCAGGCCTGCTCTCCCGCTACCTCTACGACCGCCCCGACTTCATGCGCGAGGTCGCACGCAGCGACACCCCCGTCGGACGCGCCCTCCCCCACGAGCCCGCCCTCGACGGCGACGTCCCCGACACGGAGGTGCTCGACACCGATCGCGCCACCGAGATCGTTCGTGACGCGAAGTACGGCGCGGTCTCCCTGTGCTACTGCCGTCACAAGAAGGAGCACCTGGGCGAGGCATGCGGCCGCCCGGTGGACGTGTGCCTCTCGCTCGGCACCGGAGCCGACTACATCCTGCGGCACGGTCACGGACGACGCGCGGAGGCCGCCGAGCTGCTCGACATCCTCGAGCGATGCCGCGGCCAGCAGCTCGTCCACATCGCCGACAACGTGCTGCGCAAGCCGTCGTACATCTGCAACTGCTGCGGCTGCTGCTGCGGCCAGCTCGCGGCGATCAACCGGCACGGCCTGTCCCATGCCGTGGCCACCTCGGGGTTCCTGGCGCGCATCGACCGCGAGGCGTGCACCGGCTGCGGACGCTGCGCGCGGGTGTGTCCGGTGCGGGCGATCTCGGTGCGTCCGCGGCCCCCGCAGGAGGGGCCGAAGGCGAAGATGCTGGCGGAGATCGAGGAGGACATCTGCCTGGGGTGCGGGGTGTGCAAGGCGCAGTGCACGAAGGGGGCGCTGCACATGAAGGCGCGGGAGCGGCGGATGCTGACGCCCGAGGACACGCTCGAGCGCGTGCTGAGCATGGCGGTGGGGCGGGGCAACCTGCACTCGCTGCTGTTCGACGACCAGGACGGGCCTGGTTCGGCGCTGGCGAGCCGTCTGGTGGGGGCGATCGAGCGGATGCCGCTGGCGCGGCGGGCGGTGCTGGACGAGCAGCTCAGGTCGCGGTTCGTCAAGTTCCTGGGCAGGACGGCGCGCCGGGATCGGAGGACGCCGAAGGAGGTCGTGGAGTAGGCGCGGGGCTACTGCGCGAGGGGGAAGCCGCAGCACTCGGCGCCGACATCGCACGCGCTCACGCCGGGCTTCTCCATCCAGCCGCACCCCCACGGCGCGGGATGGTCGTTGAAGATGCAGAAGCAGGCGCCGGAACCCTCCTGCTTCGGCGTGCAATCGAAGCCGTAGGAGAAGCCGTCGGAGCAGGCGAAGGAGCAGGAGCAGATCCCGTCGGACGATTCCGCGCAGGTGCTCTCGGAGCAGACGACGGGGGACTTCTCGACGCAGAGCCCGTCGGGCTTGCAGGTCTGGGAGGCCTCGCAATCCCAGTTGTTGTAGCAGGCGGCTTTCTCGCACGGGTCCACGCCGTTGGAGCACACGTAGCCGATCACGCAGCCGTTGGCGTCGAGCTTGGGATTGCCGTTGCACCAGTTGCACAAGGGCATGGGTGGGCAGAGGGAGTCGGGGAGCCCGGAGTCGCCGGCCTGGCCGCCGGCGCCGCCGGCCCAGCCTCCGCCGACGGCGATTCCCGCCGCTCCGGACGAGCCTGCGACATAGCCGCCGTTTCCGCCGGAGCCCGCCTGGGAGCCACCGCTTCCGGCCACGGCCTCCCGCTCCACCTCGACCTTGCCTCCGCAGGCGAGCAGGGCGTCCATGGCCCCGATCCACGCGAGCAGTCGAATCCGAAATGGGACAATCGAAATCATGGCAAACTCCCTCTCAGGGATAGGAGCAGACCCCCGGGATTCCCCAACTGGGGTCCAGGACCATGCAGAAGGCGCCGTCCGGCTTTGCGAGGCAGTCCGCGTCGGTCTGGCACGCCTGGGCGCAGAAAGCCGTGTCCCCGATTCCCGTCTCCAGCCCTCGGAACACGTGAGAGCAATAGCCGGCCTGAGGATCACTGTCGGCTCCGCACCCGGTCCTCTCGCCATTGACGCAGCGTTCCGTGCAGAAGGAGACTTGGGCGCCCGATCCTGGATCGAGGGTGGGACCACTCACGCAGATTCCCGCGCACTGCGGGCCATTGGCCGTGCAGCTCGAGCCGAAGGGGAGGCCGGAGTGGGGCTGTGTGGTGCAGACGCGGTGTCGTGGATCGCAGGAGGTTCCGGGGGCGTTTTCGCAGTCCTTGTCGGTGGCGCAGGTCGGCAGACAGCCCCACTTCGCTGTAATGGGGGCTTCGCCGAACGGGCTGCAGGCGATGTCCTGCCTGCCCCAGCACTTCTTGGGATTGAAGGTCTGCGGCTGATCGATCGGGAGTGCCGGGCCCGCGGAGCAGCCCTGAACACAGAAGCCTTTTCCCGAGCTGCCGGGGGGGTCGTCGAGGACGGCGCAGAATGAGGTGGAGTCGCCGGAGGCGGCGGAGCAGGCGTTTCCGGGGCCGGCGGGATCGCACTGCAGCGTGCAGTATCCGCCGGAGGGGCCGCCGCCGAAGAAGTCCTTGGCGTCGGAGCGAATGCAGGTCAGGTCGCCGCACTCGCTGTCTTCGACGCACGTGCGGCCCAGCTTCATGGGGGAGGAACCGGCCTCGCCTCCGGCACCGCCCTCCTGGGAGGAGCCGCCCTTTCCGGCGTGGCCGCCGTATCCAGAGGAGCCGCCCGAGCCATCGCCCTGGGACACGTCGAAGCTGGCGTCGAGGTAGAACCCTCCGGTCCCACCCAGCGTGGTATCGTCGCCCTCGACCTTGCCGCCGCAGCTTGTGGCCGCGAGGAGGGGGAGTAGTGCGAGTCGCTCAATGGTGGTCATGATATCACCCATTGTCGGCTATTTGGTTGGCGAGCAGATCAGTCCGAGATGGAGCTCGGTGGCCGCCTGCTCGCACGATGTGGCGACGTTCTGTTGAGCATTGGCCGCGAAGCCCGTGCAGGCTCCTCCCCTGCAGTACTCGTAGTCGCCGAAGAAGCCGTAGTCTTGGCCCGCATCGTAGCTCCGCACGGCCCCATCCCACCAGTCGATGCAGGTGAGACCCAGATGGACGCGACAATATGAGCTCAGGTCCGCGACGCCCTGCCCATAGAAGCAGATGTCGAACCCGGTCATGTAGGTATCGCTGAAGATCCACAAGCTCGAGCCGGCGCAATCATAGTCGTGCGTGATCGACTGCCGGGCTGTACCCAGGACGTCGCTATCTCGCCTATCACCGGGATCCGTCAGCCGACGGGCTCGATCTTCGATCTCCCACTTCTGCTGCGCAGTCGAGATCGTTCCGTCGAACAGCACCACGTTCCCTTCCGGCCGCAGCTCGACCACGGTGCGATGAACCTCCCCCGGTTCCGTGGCAGTCACCGACTCATCGCCAGCGCCCGAGCATGCCCCGAGAGCCGCTGACGCGCCGAACACGATCGTCGCAATGACATGCTTTCCCATGGTCGTCCTCCTTGCCGGAACCGCGTCGGTTCTCCCCGAACGATGCTCTCCAAGCTGTCCCGGTGCAACCGTTTTTGTCCGTAACCTGGAATACGATCACCCCTGCGCCCTTCAACCTCTCCCGATACGACGACACAATCGGACGGCAGAACTCGTCAGTCGCATCTCGTGACGACAACGAGCGCGTTGCCGTGAAACCTGGAAGGAGGAGAACCCAATGGACACGCTCCAGCCGTCGCCCGTGTGCTCGAAGACACGTTCCTCGGAGCCGTCAGCGTGCTGCGCGCCACCGGAACCAACAAGACCCTCTATCGAATCCTGTCCTCCCACGGCTTCACCCCCGAGCAGCAGCAACGCGGCTGGGGCTTCGTTCTCACCGCCTCCAATTACGGCAAGCCCCTCGCCGAGAGCTCCATCGACAAGCGCGTTCGCGACGCCATGGTCGAGCTCGACTCCTCCGACGAGCGGTTCTTTGCCCTGCTGCAGGCCGCCTGGCGCCGGGACTTCCCCGACCAGCTCGAGTTCGTGCTGCAAGGGGAACTCGGCCCCTCGACGGGCGCCAGCGCCGTCGTCGGGATGGCCACGGCACTCGCACGCATCAAGCAACTCCAGTCCTCGGCAGAGCGCAAGAAGACTCACAAGCAGGACCAGGCCGCGCTCGCAAAACCCGCCACCAAGGGGATCACTTCCCAAGAGCTCGATCGCTTTGCCTCTCTCGTCGAACTCGCCCAGAGCACCCCCGAGGCGATGGAAACGCCCTCGGACGACGCCGCCGCGAACGCGGAGCGCGCGAACGCGTTGCTCGAGCTTCACGGCTGGTACACCGAGTGGGCGGACACGGCCCGCGCCGTGATCACCCGTCGCGACCACCTCATCAGCCTCGGACTCGCCAAACGCAAGAAGCCCGCGAAGCCGACCGAGCCCGAGAACCCGCCCGCGCCCCCGAAGTAACCTCACGAAGCCTTCGCGGGGGATGTCCAACACCTCGCGCTCGTCTCCCAAGCCTTCGCGCTCGTCTCCCAAGCCTTCGCGCTCCACTCCGGCGGCTTCGCTCTCCGCAGATTCGCCCTGGATTTCCAACAACCCCACCGTGGCGCTCCGCGACCGGACCTGGGGGGTCGCTCGACAACGGCCCATTTCGGCGCGAAACGGGGGTGCGCTCCGAGCGCGGAGGCTTCCGGGGCGAGAACGAAGGCGTGTGGAGGGGGAGCGGAGGCGACGCATCCGGCAACCGGTGCCGCTCGTCCGTCGCCCTGGTGTCGCAGAGGTCCCTGCCCTACGATCAGATCGCCCATGCCTCTCACGAAGCAGCTCGTACAATCCATCGACCGCCTGCTGTGGGACGTCGATCCGGAGACACTCGATCTCGAGCGGCACGAGGACTTCGTCATCGGACGCATCCTGACCGAAGGGGACTGGGCGGCAGTGCAGGCGCTGCGCAAGGAAGTGGACGACCGAGCCCTTGCCGCGTTCGTGCAGCGGAGCGGACGACGGCTCGATCAGCGGACGCGCCGCTTTCTGGAAGCGGTGCTCGACCTGGAGCCCACGGAATGCGACTCGAGATCCTTGAAGGCGCTCAGCGCGACGCCCTTTCGTCGCTGAAGCCCGCGGCGAGCGAGGGCTTCTATCTCGCCGGCGGGACGGCTCTCACCCTGCATCTCGAACACAGGCGTTCGGTGGACCTCGACCTGTTCTGCACAAGCCCCTTCGAGGCCGAGGAGATGGTGAGCCGTCTTCGAAGCGCGGGCGTAGCGCTCGATGCCGTGCGAACCGCGCCAGCCACCGTGCACGCCAGCGTGGCCGGCGTGCGCACCAGCCTTCTGTCCTTCCCCTATCCGCTTCTGGAGCCCCCGGCCCCCTCTCCTGTGGGCGTCCCGATCGCCGGCTTGCGCGACATCGCGGCGATGAAGATCGAGGCGATCGCTTCGCGCGGAGCGCGCAAGGACTTCTACGATCTGTTCTTCATCTGCCGCGCGGGGCTGGAGCTGCCAGACGCCCTTGAAGCGTTCCGGATGCGCTTCGCCTCGGCCTCACCGGACATCTATCACCGGCTGCGCGCGCTCACGTTCTTCGACGACGCCGAGCGAGAGCCCGAGCCGGTGCTGCTGCGTCCGGCGACGTGGCCCGAGGTCCGGCAGTTCTTCCGCGAGCAGGTGCACGCCATCTGGGTCCGGGCCGGCGGCTGACCGGAACCCTCGGTCTACGGAGCGCGACGCTCTCCCCTTCCCTGCTCGCGGGCGGCGATCGCGAAGAAGCACCGGCGCGTCCTCCCCCTGTGCTTCCGCGCAAAAACGATGCTATGTCTTGCCCGCCTTGCATGGCCGGCGCCCGTGCCCCGTCGAACGTGGCAGATGTAAGCGGTCCCGTCGGACATCGTTACCCGGACACAAACACCATGCACAGACTCCACTTCGTCCTGCTCGCCTTCGTCACGCTGATCGGCCTCGCCATCTCCACGGGCACCGACGCCCGCGCAGCGGATCCCATCAAGGCGACGGAAGTCGCCACGCGCGTGCAGGCCTTCTACAACACCACCAAGACCTTCGGCGCCACCTTCAAGCAGCACTACAAGGTCAAGGCGTACAACACCGAGAAGCAGTCCAGCGGGCGGGTGGTGTTCGAGAAGCCCGGCAAGATGAAGTGGACCTACGACCAGCCCAACGGCAACCGCGTGGTGTCCGACGGCAGCCTGATGAAGGTCTACGAGGCGGCGAACAACCAGATGTACGAGACGCCGCTCAACAAGTCCCAGTACCCCGCGGCGCTGGCCTTCCTCATGGGCACCGGCGACCTCGCCGCCTCCTTCAACCTCAAGCTCCTCGACTCCAAGAAGATGAAGTTCGAAGGCGGCTGGGTCCTCGAGGGCACCCCCAAGCAGGCCACCCCCGCCTACCAGAAGGTCATCATCTACGTCGACTCCGCCACCGCCCAGGTCCGTCGCATGGTCATCCTCGACGCCCAGGGCAACCGCAACACGTTCACCTTCGAGAACCCCGTCGTGAACACTCCCGTGGCCGCCGACGAGTTCACCTTCACGCCGCCTCCGGGAACCCAGGTCATCAAGCCCTGAACCGACGGATGCCTGGGCCACGCCGTCGCGTGGCCCGACGTTCCGCGCGGCCCTGCTCCGCAATCAGCCGCAACTACCGCAGCTTCACCCCACCTGCCCGCAACGTCTCGTCGAACTTCGCGACCCGCGCGTGCGTGATCGCCACAGCCAGAGCGTCGGATGCATCGACGCCCGGGACCTCGCGCAGGCCGAGCACGGTCTTCACCATCATCCCCACCTGATGTTTGTCCGCCTGGCCGTTGCCTGCCAGCGCGCGCTTCACGCGGGCCGGCGGGTACTCGTGGATCGAGACGCCCGCGCGCACGAGCCGCAGCAGCGCCACGCCTCGCGCGTGCCCCAGCTTCGCCGCCGCCTGCGCGTCCTTCGCGAAGAACAACGCCTCCACCGCCCCCTGCTCCGGACGATGCTCGCGCAGCATCTCCTCGAGCCCGTCGTCGATCGTCACCAGCCTCCGCGCCAGCTCGTCGTCGGGGTTCGTGTGGATGATCCCGTGATCGACATGGACGAGCTTCGTTCCCTCGGTGCGGATCACGCCCCAGCCGAGGTGCAGCGTGCCGGGGTCGATTCCAACGATCAGCATCGCGCCGAACCTACCACGTCGGCATCGCCGTCGCCCTTGCCGTTGCCATTGCCATTGCCGTCGCCGTCGCCGTCGCCGACCATCAGCACCCGCGGTGGCTCGAGGTCGCGAAAATCTTCCCCGGGTTCATCAGCCCGTAGGGATCGAACACGTCCTTGACCCTGCGCTGCACCGCGATCAGCTCCTCGGACTGCTCGATGGGAAGGAACGGGATCTTGAGCACCCCGATGCCGTGCTCGCCGCTGATCGTGCCGCGCATCGCGACCACGTCGCGCATCATCGCCTCGATGCACTGCTGAACCCGCGGGACCTCGTCGTCCTCGTCCCACAGGAAGTTCACGTGCAGGTTGCCGTCGCCGGCGTGGCCGTAGGCGAGGGTGCGCACGCGATGCTCTGCGCCGTTGCGCTCGACCGCCTCGAGCAGGTCGGTGATGCGGGAGCGGGGCACGACGACGTCCTCGGCGAGCTTGTTCCTGGCGAGCTCGCGGATCGCGCGCGACAGCTCGCGTCGCGCGGCCCAGAGCTTGTCGCGCTGCACGCCGTCCTGGGCCACGAGCACGTCGATGGCGCCGATCTCGGTGCACGCCTCGCCGACCTTCACCATGTCGCGATCGCAGGCGCTCTCGTCGCCGTCGACCTCGATGAGGAGCATGGCGCCGGCGGAGGGGTCGATGCCGACGCCCTGTCTGCGGATGGCTTCGAGGGCGCCGCCGTCGGTGAACTCGAGGCAGCGTGGGACGACGCCGCGCTGGATGATGGCCTCGACGGCGCGGGTGGCATCTTTCGGCGCGGAGAACAAGCCGAAGAGGGTGTAGACCATCTCGGGCTTGGGGATGAGCTGCAGCGTCATGGAGGAGACGACGCCGAGGGTTCCCTCGCTGCCGACGAAGAGTCCGGCGAGGTCGTAGCCGGCGACGCCTTTGACGGTTCTGCGTCCGAGGCGAAGGGCGGTGCCGCCCATGAGGGTGGCGTCGAGGCCGAGCACGTAGTCGCGGGTGACGCCGTACTTGAAGGCACGGGGGCCGCCGGCGTTCTCGGCGATGTTGCCGCCGAGCGCGCAGGAGTCCACGGAGTTGGGGTCCGGGGGGTAGAAGAGGCCCTCGCGTTCGACGGCGGAGTGCAGGTCCTTGAGGATGACGCCGGGCTGGACGACGGCGACGAGGTCGCCGCGATCGATCTCGACGATGCTGTTCATGCGGGTGGTGTCGAGGACGATGCCGGCGGCGACGGGGACTGCGCCTCCGGTGCGTCCGGTGCCTGCAGCGCGCGGGGTGACGGGAACGCGGGCTTCTTGCGCGGCGGCGAGGGTTGCGCGGATGTCCTCGGCGCTCTCGGCGAGCACGACGAGGTCGGGGATGCGTCCTTCGGCTTCGGACTCGTCGCGGCTGAACCGTTCGCACGACTCGGGGAGATGGAGGATCTTGGAGGCGCCGACGCTGCGGTCGAGCAGCGAGCGGGCCTTGTCCACGTGGGCCTGCGGTGTGGGCGGGAGCGCGGGGGGGAGCTGATACATCGCGCGCAGGACTGTATCACGGTCACGCCGCACGGCTCCCGGATCGCGCACGCGCACGCGCACGCCGAACGCGCACGGCCACGACGGCGTTGGAGGATCTGGTCGGGTCGGGCTATGCTGCGCGACGTGGGACTCATCTATCTCGCAGCGCTGATCATCGGTCTGGGGACGCAGGTACTGCAGTTCGTCATGGCGCACGCCGGGGGTGGCGATGCGGGGCACGAGCTGGAGGTCCACGACGGAGCGGAGCACGACATCTCGCACGCGGAGACGGAGAGCGGGATCGGCGGGACGGCTGCGCTGTTCCTTTCGATGCGTTTCTGGACGTTCGGGCTCATGGCGTTCGGGATGGTGGGCGCGTCGATTCACTACATGAAGCTGGCGGGTGTGCTGGTGAGCGCGACGTTGTCGGGGGTGTTCGGCATCGCGTGCGGGCTGCTGGCGGCGGCGGTGTTCCGCAACCTGACGCGGGGAGTGAGCTCGTCGGAGACCTCGGCGGACGCGGTAGGTCAGGTGGGACGGGTGCTGGTGCCGGCGGAGAAGGGGCACGCGGGCAAGGTCCGGATCCAGCTCAAGGGCAAGGTGGTGGATCTGCTGGCGACCTCGGAGTCGGATCTCTCCGAGGGAGACGAGGTGCTCGTCGTCGAGATGAGAGGCACCGACGCGCACGTCGAGCCAGCGCCGCTCAAGTCCGAAGAGAGCTGAGCGCGAGCAGGGAACGCGCGCACGCCCGCGTGCGTACGAACCTTCGGGAGGCCGGCGATTCAACGGCCGGAACCGCATGCGAAGCTCGCGCGCCCCCATCCTCGACGCTCGCCCGTCGCACCTCGTCTTCGTCGCCGCGGCAGCCGCGATCGCTCTTGCAGCATCACGCGGCAGCGCGCAGCCCCGACCGCCGGGCGACACCTACGGGCCAGGCGTCCCCTACGCTCAGCCGTACGGTCAGCCCAACTACGGTCAGCCCAACTACGGTCAGCCCAACTACGGTCAGCCCAACTACGGTCAACCGAGCGACGGGCGTTCGCCGCAGTATGGTCCGTGGACGCCGCCCGCAATTTACGGTTCACCATCATCCTACGCGCCGCCGAGGAGCAGGTCGCAGCGTTCCTGCAGCTCCGGGGAGTGTGCGCGCGGGGTGGGGCTCGGGGTGTTGGGGCTGCGGCTCTCGCACAGCGGCTACGCGACGTCGCAGGGAGTTCGCGCGGCTGGGGCTGTTCACGGCGCAGATGAAGAACGACTATGCGAGAGCGTCGCTGGTGGAGTTCCCGGGGCAGACGCCGTGGATGAGCTCGACGCTCTGGTACGGAGGGTTGCTGGTGGGAGTGGGAGTGGGCGGGGCGAAGTCCGGGTCGAGCAGGATCGACTGAGCTTGGCAGGGCTGCGTTGCAGTGTATCCTGCTCCGCATGTTCAACGACACCGGCTCCGAAAGTTTCGCGTCTGCCGCGATCCTCCTAGGGGGGGCGCTGGCGGTCGTCCTGGGCCTGGCGATCCTGGCCCTGATCATCCAACGGTTTCTCTACATATGCGCGCCGAACGAGGTGCTCATCTTGAGCGGTCGGAAGCACAAGCTGCCCGACGGCACGCAGATGGGCTACCGCGTGGTGCACGGTGGCAGGGCGTTCCGGATTCCGCTGATCGAGTCGGTGTCCCGTCTCGACATGCGGCTCTTCCCAGTGCAGGTGAGCGTGCAGAACGCGTTCTCCAAGGGCGGCATCCCGCTGTCGGTACAGGCGATCGCGAACGTGAAGGTGAGCAGCGATCCGGTGCTCATCGGCAACGCCGCGGAGCGGTTCCTGGGGATCTCGATGTATCAGCTCGCGGAGGTGGCGCAGCAGACGCTGGAGGCGTCGCTGCGCGAGGTGCTGGCGATGCTGACGCCGGAAGAGGTGAACGAGGACCGGTTGAAGTTTGCCGAGCACCTGGTGAAGACGGCGCAGGACGACTTCGACAAGCTGGGGTTGCACCTCGACGTACTGAAGGTGCAGCACGTGTCGGACGAGCAGAAGTACCTGGAGAATCTTGGGCGCGCGCGCATCGCAGGGATGCTGCGAGACGCGGAGAACGCCGAGAACGCAGCGAACCAAGCGATTTCCGAGGCGCAGGCGGCGACGCGGCAGCGAGCGGAGATGGCGCAGAAGCAGGCCGAGGCGCTGGTGCTGCAGAAGAAGAACCTGTTCCACGCGGAGATAGCGCGGCTCGAAGCCGATGCGAAGTCGGTGGAGAACGAGGCAGCGGTCGCGGCGGAGACGGAGCGTTCGAAGGCGGAGCAGGAGCTGCAGGGGTTGCGAGCGGAGTACGAGAAGCTGCGGCTCGAGTGCGACGTGGTGCTTCCTGCCCAGGCGCAGCGCAAGGCCGAGGAGCTTGCGGCGCAGGGTGATGCGGCGCCGATCGTGGAGACGGGCAAGGCGCGCGCGGCGGCGCTGCAGGCGTTGGCGCAGGAGTGGTCGGCGGCGGGAGCCGACGGCCGCGACGTGTACGTGCTGAACCATCTGAAGGAGATCGCGCAGGCGGCGGTGTACCGCACGGCGACGACGGAGATCCGGGAGCTGAACATCGTGGATGGCGGAGACGGCTCGTCGTACGCGGCCTTCGTGAGCGGGTTCCCGGTGGTGGTAGCGAGAATGATGGAGGAGACCGGCAAGGCCGTCGGGGTCGACGTGGCCGCGCTGCTGCGCTCCAGGAAGGCAGGTGCGTGATGGGAGGCATTGTCGGCATCCTGATCGCGGCGTCGCTGTTCGTGATCATCTTCCTCGCGATCACCATCAAGCGCGTGCTCATCGTGGTTCCCCCGAACGAGGCGCTGATCCTGTCGGGCGGGCACCGCGAGGTGGCGGGGCGTCACGTGGGCTACCGCGTGGTGCGTGGTGGCAGCGCGCTGCGCATGCCGCTGCTCGAGCACGCGGACCGGATCGACCTGCGCAACATCAAGATCGACGTCCAGGTCGCGGGAGCGTTCTCGAAGGGGGGCATCCCGCTGAACGTGCAGGGCGTGGCGAACGTGAAGATGCCGGGTGGTGAGCCGTTGCTGACCAACGCGGTGGAGCGGTTCCTCGGGCGCAGCCGCGAGGAGATCATGCTGATCGCGAAGGAGACGCTGGAAGGCAACCTGCGCGGGGTGCTTGCGCAGCTCACGCCGGAGGAGGTCAACGAGGACAAGAACCGGTTCGCGCAGATCCTCGTGGAGGAAGCGGAGCACGACATGGCGCGGATGGGTCTGGAGCTCGACCTGCTCAAGATCCAGAACGTGACCGACGACGTGGGGTACCTGAAGTCGATCGGCCGCATCCGGGGCGCGCAGCTGCGCAAGGAGGCGGTGACGGCGGAGGTGACGGCGCAGGCGGACGCAGCGGTGCAGAAGGCGCAGAACTGGAGCGCATCGGAGGCGGCGCGTTACGACGCGGACCTGGCGATTGCGCGAGCGGAGATGGAGAAGAGGATCCTGGATGCGCGCACGCGGCGCGAGGCGATGATCGCCGAAGCGCAGGGGCAGGTGCTGGCGCAGATCGCGCAGATCCGCGCGGAGCTGGAGCGTCAGAAGGCGCGCGCGGTGCAGGTGCAGCGCATGCTCGAGGCCGACGTCGTGCAGCCCGCGGAAGCAGCCCGACAGAAGAAGGAAGAAGAGGCGCGCGGCGAGGCGGCGTCGATCGTGGAGCGAGGCAAGGCCGAGGCCGCGGGGCTCCGGAAGATCCTCGAGGTCTACAAGGTGCGCGGGGCGGAAGCCCGGGAGATCCTCGCGCTGCAGAGCGTGCTGCCCATGGCGAGCGACATCGCCGGCACGCGCTACCCGTGCAAGATCGGCAAGATCACCGTGTTGCCGCAGGAGACGGGCGGTGACAGCTTCGCCCGCAAGCTGCTGGGCGCCAACGAGCAGCTCAAGGCAGCGGCGGGCATCGACCTTGCCGCCGTCGCGGGACGCCTCGCCCCCAAGCCCCCGACCCCCACCCGCTGAGTCCCCCGACATCCCGGCTTCCGAGATCGCGCACGCGCACGCGCACGCCGAACGCGCACGGGTTCGCGGGCGGTTTCGCGCACGCGCACGCGCACGCCGAACGCTCACGCGCACGGGTTCGCGAACGAGCTTGCGGACGCCGGAGTCGGCGGGGTGTCCGGGCAGGCGGTCAGGCGTCGCCGCCGGAGGAGCGGATCTTCTTCGCGAGCTCGACCATCTCGTCGAGCTGCGACTGGCGTTGCTGCGCTTCCTCCCGGTCGATCCCCTCGGCATCGAGGCCCGGGTCGCGACCGGTCTCGAGGATGGTCTTGAGCCGATTGCGGGCGAGGTAGGAGACGTCGAGCAGCAGGGCGCAGCACCGCAGCAACTGTTGGGAGCTGAGGGTGTTGTCTTCGAGGGCGATGTCGATGCAGGTGCTGACCTCGCCGTCGGCGGGGTCGTACTCGAACTGCACGAGGCGCGTTTCGTAGGCCATCTGGAGCATGGCGCGGAACAGCAGCGGCTTGGTGTCGGGGTCGGCGGCGGAGAACAGGCCGGGCGCCCGGAGCTGCACGAGCTCGCCGTTCTCGAGCAGCATGATCAGCAGCAGGACCGGGTTGTCATCCCGGACCCACATCGTCTTGAGGTACTGGTGGTCGTCGTCGAACTCGTAGAGGATCCCTGCCTCGCCGAGGATCTTGCCGATCGCTTCGAAGTCGGTGCTCATCGTGGACCTCAGTTCCGATCGCCCGGCTCGCGCGGGGTACCGAGCAGCGCCTGCATGCGGGTCTGCAGCCGCCGCAGCTCGTCGCGCACCGGATCCTCGCCGCCTTCGGCCAGGGCCGGATCCTCGCCGGTTTCGAGGATCTGCAGCAGGCGAGGCCAGGCGCGGTCCGCGAGCTGCGCGGCGGAGGACACGATGCGGTGGACCTGGCGCGCGGTGGGTTGGGTATCGAAGACGGCGAGCTGCACGGTGACGCGGACCTCGCCGTCGCGGTGATCCATCTCCCACTGGCCGAGATTGGTCAGGTAGGCCTCGTGGAGCATGGCCTGCATGAGCACGGGCAGGTGCGGGTGCTCGGGGACGCGGAGGAAGGCGGTAACGGTGGCGGTGAGGACATTGCCGCCGGCGTCGGAGCGCACGTGCACCATGACCGTCGGGCGGGTGGCGTGCTCTCCCATGAACGCCACGATGCACCCGTCCTTCGTATCGGGCGCGTTCCAATGCCGCAGCCCGGCTTCATCGAGCAGCTCGAGCAGTCTGTCCGGAGAGCAGGTCATGGGAGCATGGTGGGGGAAACCGACGTCGGTGTCGATACCCCATCCCTCGGTGCTGCAGCGACGGTCTGCCCCGCACGGGCGCGCTTCGCGTGCCCACGGAACCGACGCGGGTGAAGCTACAGGCCCCTGAGCGGTTTGGGATAGTCGGACACCAGGGTCTTGGAGGGGCGATCTACCTCGAGCAGGGGGCTGGTGACGAGGTCGCGACCGCCGGTTCCGAAGAAGAGGGACTCGCCGACGCGGGGGGAGCCGAGGCTGGGGCGGATGGAGCCGTTGGCATAGAAGCGCAGGCTGCCGGTGAGCTGGCGGTTGAGGGCGACGTGGCCGGGGAGCCACTCGCCGCTGGCGCGGTCGCGGACGGCGACGCAGAGGCCATCGCGAAAGTGGTACTCGGAGTTGCGGGTCACGTACATCGTGTGTCGTCGACGCTCGACGCCGCGGTAGCGCGGCGAGTTCCTGGATACTTTCTCTTGGCCGCTCATGGATCGCTCTCCTGGATGGTGGAAGCGATCGTGAAGGCAGGGGGGGAAGCTGGCCAACTAAGCGGATCGGACGGGAGTGCGTTTGGCCCGGC
>JAKLDZ010000050.1 GCA_022703255.1 Myxococcota bacterium
GGCTTGCGGTAGTGCTCGCGCGTGTACGCCAGGAACGGCTCCAGATGCTCGCGCACCAGCCGGTGCAGCACCTGGCTCTGAGGCTCGCGCCTCTTGTACTCGAAGCGCTGCTCCTCGGCTCTCGCGGCGGCAGCGGCGGACACAATCGCCTGCGAAAGCCATCGGCGTGCCAGCAGCGATCAGCGGGAATCTGCCGGAATTGCGCCACGCGAGGGTGGCGGCCGCCACTTTCGACTGGCGGACCGCCACCTGGCCCCTCACCCCTGCTCGTCCTCCAGCCTCAACGCAGCATCCTGCTGCACTCGCTCGCGCTTCGGCACGACCCATTGCCTGCTCCGTCTTTGGTCCAGCGGATGTTGGTGGCCCACAGGGCGCCGTCGCGCAGCTCGAGTCGAGTGTGCCTCAGCCCTCGCCAGTGTCTCCCCGATCCCGGCTTGCGAACACCGAACGAGCATGGTCTGCTCGGGCGATGCCGGTCAGCCTGCTGGAACTCCGCGCGAAGAACTTCAGGAGCCTGAAGGATGTTCGCATCGGCCCGTTGGGGCCGGTCAGCGTGCTGGTCGGTCCCAACGCCAGTGGCAAGACGAACCTGCTGCGGGTCATTGCGTTTCTCGGAGACCTGGTTCGCCGCGATCTCGCCGGGGCGATCGAGCTGCACGGCGGCTGGTCGCGTCTGCGGTTCCGCGACGGAACCAACGCCCCGATCGTGATCTCCGTGAAGGCCTTGATCACGAGGCACGCTCGCGAGAGCGCTCCGGACGAGTACGAGTTGCGTTTCGAGCAGCGGCCCACGGTGCTGGGCCCGAGGAGGGCCTTGCTCAGCCGCAGGGAGACGTTCACCTTCAAGCGTGTCAAGGGCAGGGGGAGGCGGATCAGCATCCAGGGAGGCAGCGTCCAGGTCTCGGACTCGAGCAGACCCGCGGCGTCGAGGCAGCTCACGTTGAACACGCAGTCCGCCGGGTTGTCCACACTGCCCCGCCTGGGCGCCGCGGAAGGGGGGGACGAGGTCCAGAAGCTGGCGGCCCTGTTCGAGACATTCCGGGTCTTCGACGTCGATGTGGAGGCCGCGCGCCGTCCGGGGGAGCTGCGAAGGGCGACGAGGCTGGCGCACGACGCGTCGAACCTGGCGGACTTCCTTGCCTACCTGCACGACAGCGAGCCGGAGCAGTTCGAGCGGCTGCAGCGCGACGCGATCACGATGGCGCCAGGACTCCAGGAGATCGTGCTGTCGGAGCTTCCGGGCCCGACGGTGGGGGTTGCTGTCGGGCTGCGGGAGCGGGGCCTCAAGGATCTTACTTCCCTGGCGGATGCCTCCTTCGGCACGGTCCGCGCGCTCGCTCTCCTCGCGATGCTCTACGACCCCGCACCCCCGCGCCTCACCTGCATGGAGGAGATCGATCACGGGCTGCATCCGCACGTGTTCGACCGCGTCGTGGAGCTGGTCAGAGAGGCTTCGTCGAAGACACAGTTCCTGATCGCGACGCACTCGCCCGCGTTCGTGAACCGCTTGCGCTCCGAGGAGTTGATCGTCTGCGAGCGAGACGAGGGGACCGGTGCGTCGTGCATCCCGGCGATCGATCCCGGGCGCGTGCGTGAGCTGGAGGAGCGCGCCGGGGGAAGGCTCGGCCTGGGCGAGCTCTGGTTCAGTGGCTCCCTCGGCGGGGTGCCCTGATGGCGCGAAAGCCCGCCGCCCCCGCGATCGGCGCTCGTCCACGGCGTTGGAGTGTTCTCGTCTTCGGAGAGGACGATCACGATCGCAAAGCGATCAGGACGCTCGCCGAGGGACTTCGTCCCGATCTGGCAGGGCGCGTCGAGTTGCGGCGCAGTCCGCTGTTTCTGGTCAAGAACCAGGACCTCGAGAAGACCGCGACGCAGGCCGAGAAGATTGCCGAGATCGTAAGGGCCGAGCAGGCGGTTTGCGCTGTGTTGGCCCACGAGGACTGCGACGATCTGGAGCCGGCCCACGAGAGACTCGCGGCCGCGAAGCGCGCGGCACTTGCCAAGGCCCTCGCGGCCACCGGCTGTGTGCCGATCCCCGTGACCCCCGCCTGGGAGATCGAGGCCTGGTGGTTCCTGTGGCCCGAAGCGGTCAAGGCGGCCAACCCCTCCTGGCGCGCGCCCGACGATCATGTGGGCAAGCACGTCGGCTCAATCCGCGACGCGAAGGAAGAGCTGAAGAGGTGCGTGCGCCCCCGGGGAAAGTCCCCTCGGAAGGTGCGCGACTACGAGGAGGCCGACTCGCCCGCCATCGCTCGTCATGTCGTTGCCTCTGGCATCGACTCGTATCGCGCGAAGCGAACCCGGAGTGACTCCTTCGAAGCCTTCAGGAACGCGCTGAACGCGATTCCGCGAGGCTGAAGGGCCACCGCTCCGACCAGGCCCGCCGCGCGGGGGAGCGAGCCGGACTATCGACAGGCCTTCAGTCTCGCGTGTAGCCCTCGTGTTGCGTCGCGGGCCCGCCCTTGCCGGTCGCCGGCCCTGGCCGGGGCTTGATCGTTGCGGGCCTCGCAGAAGATGAGCCCGCGGTCGCCGGCAGCGCTGCGGCGGAAGCGGAGGCTGCCACGGAGACGGCAGGCGGCGCTTCGCTCGGGGACGCCGAGGGCAGCGCGGGTGTCGGCTGCACTGCAGCAGACGGGGCGATCGCGACGGACGTTGCAGGCCGGGGCTCGGGCCGCGAGGAGACGACGGCGAGTCGCCACGCGAGAAACGATGCGGCGACGACGATCAGCGTGAGGCTCACGCCGGCCACCAGCCAGATGAGCCGGTGGGCGCCATGGCTCTGCACCACGATGGGCGCGCTGGCCGCAGAGCCGGTATTCGTCTCCGGGGATTCCGGCGCAGGCTCCGCGGCGGGAAGGGCATCGCCGGTGACCTCGGACAGCTCGCTGATCAGAGCGTCTCTTGCGGGAGGCAGCTCCGCGCCCGACAAGCTCTCGATTTCCGCCACGAGGTTCGCGCGCTGGTGCAGCGTCTGGCCGGCGAGGCGTTCCAACCAGCGGGCAACCTCGCGCGACGACGCAGGGGCCAGGGCCGCTTCGAGGGCATCGGCCATCTCGAGGGCAGAGGCATATCGCTTGTCCGGATTCCTCTGCAGCCCTTTCATCACGACCGCGTCGAGCGCGGCAGGCACCTCCGGATTGAGCGTGCGGGGAGGGGAAATCGGAGTCGTCAGCACCGCGTACATGAGGCTTGCCTCGTCGCCGGTGAACAGACGGCGTCCTGCCAGCATCTCCCAGAGCACAGCGGAGGCTGCGTAGATATCGGTTCTGCGGTCGAGTGAGGCGCCGCGAATCTGCTCCGGGGCCATGTACGCCAGCTTGCCCTTGATCTGGCCGTCGCGGGTGTGCTGCATCCGACCCGCCGCCTTGGCCACGCCGAAGTCGATGACGTGCGCCACGCCGTCGACGCCGATCAGCACGTTTTGCGGGGAGACGTCGCGATGGACGATTCCGAGGGGGAGTCCGCGCTCGCTGCGCGGCGCGATTCCGCGCAACGATCCCGTGACGGTCGTCGCCGGCAGCTTCGGCGATCGCCTCGTGGAAATCGACTGCGCTCGCCAGGATCACCGGCTCGCCAAGACGGGTGTCGCTACTTCGGCGCGCCCCAGACGTCGCCCGAGCTTCCTTGGACCCACCACACGCACTTGTCGTCCACGGCAATGCCTCTGGGATTGGCCGAGCTCGCGATCACCTTCTCGCCGGTTCCGTCCTTTCCCACGCGGTTGATCTTCCCCGCGCCGTAATCGGTCCAGTACACGTAGGGGCCGTTGACGGCGATACAGGTCGGAGTGCTGCCCGTGGCCGAGAGCTGCGTCGGCTTGGAGACGCTTCCGACACCGACCTTCCAGACGCCCGGAGTCACATCGTTGGTCCAGAACAGACTGACGCCGTCGGTCGCCAGCCATGCGGCTCCCGCGTCGCCCGTGAGCAGCACGTGAGGCGCGGTCCCGTCCGTCGTCGCGGTGCCGATGATGTCCGTCCCGGCGTGGTTGGCCCAGTACACGTTCCCCGGGATCCCGGGCAGCGCGACAATCCCCATCGGAGCGCCTTGCAGCGAGGCGAGGGTGGAAGCCGTGCCCCCGGCTGCAGGCACCTTCATGATCGTGCCGCCCAGGTTGTCCGTGAAGAAGACCTCCGCGCCGAGCAGCGTGATGCCCCAGGGGCGCTTGCCCGACGCGGCGGAGTACAACACCTTGCGCGAGCCTCCCGACAGCGGCACGCGCATCACGCCATCGTTCTCCGTCCAGTAGGCGTAGTTCGAATCGACCGTGATCCAACGGGCGTACTGCGCAATCGACAGGCTGGTGCCGTTGCCCGTGGACTTGTCGATCCCCCTCACGCTTCCGAAGGCCGAGTACTGCGGAACGAACACGTGGGTGTCGTTGACCGCGATGCCGAACCCCGTGCCGGTCCCGTTGTAGAGAGGCTTGGGCGTGCACGTGCCGCTGTTGCACTCTCCGCTGCAGCAGTCGGAACCGCACGTTCCGCAGTTGCGCTCGTCGGAGTAGAGAATCGCCTCGCACCCGTCGGTTCCGATCCCGTTGCAGTCCCCACGACCCGCGTTGCACAGCAACGAGCAGACTCCTCCCACGCACTGTGCCGACCCGTAGGGGCCCGTGGGACACGCGTTGCCGCATCCACCGCAGTGCTTGGTGCTCGTCAGCACATTGACTTCGCAGCCGTCCGCCTCGAGCCCGTTGCAGTTGCCCCACCCGACGTTGCAGGAAGGCTTGCACACCGAGCCGGAGCACTGAGGCGTCGAGTTCGGTCGCGCAGGGCAAACCTTGCCGCACACGCTGCAGTTGTCCACGGAGGTTTTCAGATCCGTCTCGCAGCCGGTGGACGCTTGCGTGTCGCAGTTGCCGAATCCGGGCACGCACGTCCCCAGCTCGCAGACGCCGGCGGTGCACTTCGAGGACGCGTTTGCATGCACGCACGCGTTCGAGCAGAACCCGCAGTGCGCGAGCGAGCTCGACGTGTTCGTCTCGCACGTGTCCGGATCGCTGTCGCAGTCCGCCGTCGGCGCCGCGCAGTCGGACCACGAGCAGACCCCCGCCGTGCAGATCGCCGTCTTGCCGGGCTTGTCGGGACAGGCATCGCCGCAGCCGCCGCAGTTCATCGGATCCGAATCCGTGTTCACCTCGCAGCCGTCGGTCGCCTTGTCCCCGTTGCAGTCCTCGTGGCCCTGCTCGCACGCGCCCGGTGTACAGCTCCCCGCCACGCACAGCAGCTCGGTGTGCGGGTAGACGCAGCCGGCGCCGCACTGCCCGCAGTTCGCCGGATCCGTCTTGAGATGCGACTCGCACCCGTCGGTCGCCACGCCGTTGCAGTCGTCGTAGTCCTTCACGCACGCCCCGATCGCGCACGCGCCGCTCGCGCAGATCACCGATGCGTTCGCGAAGTCGCAGGGAGCGCAGTCCGCGGACGCGCAGCCCGTGTTGGGGTCGTTGAGCCCCACGCAGCTTCCGGCGCAATACTTCGTTGCCACCGGACACTCGACGTCCGGCGCCGTGTCCGCTCCCGTCTCCACTCCGCCCTCGAGCCCCGTCTCCTGGCCGGACTCCGCGACGACCTCGGCGAGCGTGTCGCCCACCGGCTCCGACGAGACATCCGTCGCCGCATCGTTGCCGACCGACCCATCGGGCTGTCCCGTGCCCGCCTGGCCGCCGCTCGACAGGTCATCGACGGACGAGGTCAGGCTGCACGCGGCGATCGCGGAGGCGCCGAGCGCCAGGCCAAGACGGAGGAACGAGGAAGAGACGGCGCGACGTTCGAGCATGGTCCACCTTCACGCATGATAGCGGAGGGTGGACGCGAGGGCATCTGTCGCGGTCGTGACCGTCGGAGGGGCGGTGGACGGCGAGGGATGCCCCACCGCCTGCGTGCGTGCGGCTCACCCGAGAAGCTGGTTAACCGCTTCGGCCACGTGCGCGATCGCGTCGTCGATCTTCGAGGGATCCGAGCCGCCCGCCTGGGCCATGTCGGGACGCCCGCCGCCCGATCCGCCGACGATCTTCGCCACGGGCCGGATGAGGTCGCCGGCTTTGATGCGCGAGGTCAGCCCCTTGGACACGGTCGCGACGAGGGCGACCTTGGGGCCGGCCGCGGCGCCGACGACGACGACTCCTTCTCCGAGCTTGTCGCGCAACTGCTCGGCCATCTCGCGCAACGCGGCGGCATCGCCGACCTCGGTGCGCAGGGCGAGCACCTTCACGCCCTTGACCTCCGTGGCCTTGGAGAGCATCGCGTCGACGCCGCCTCCTCCGCCCATCGCGAGCTTGCGCGTGAGCTCCGCAACCTGCTTCTCGAGGTCGCGCTGGTTGGCCATCACCTTCTCGGCCTTCTCGGCGAGATCCGCGCCACCCGTCTTCAACGCCTTCGCCGCGCGGTGCACCGTGTCCTCGACCCCGCGCACCCAGGCGACCGCGTTCCACCCCGTGGCTGCCTCGATCCGACGCACCCCGGCCGCGATGCCCTGCTCCGAGAGGATCTTGAACAGGCCGAGATCGCCCGTCGCACGCGCGTGCGTCCCGCCGCACAGCTCGATCGAGTCCGGCGTCATCGTGAGCACCCGCACCACGTCGCCGTACTTCTCCTCGAAGATCGCCATCGCGCCCGACTTGCGCGCCTCCTCGATCGGAAGCACCTGCGTCTCGATCGGCGCGTTGACGAGGATCTTCGCGTTCACCAGATCCTCGATGCGACGCAGCTCGTCGGAGTCGAGCGGCTTGCCGTGGGTGAAGTCGAAGCGCAGGCGATCGGGACCGACCAGGGACCCCTTCTGCTGCGCATGGGCGCCGAGCACCTTGCGGAGAGCGTAGTGCAGAAGATGCGTCGCCGAGTGGTTTCGCCGCGTCGCCGTGCGCAGATCGTGATCCACGTCCGCCAGCACCTCGTCACCCACCCGCAGCGTCGCCCCCTCCTCCACCTTCACCTTGTGCACCGTCAGACCGTCGAGCGGCTTCTGCGCGTCGATGACCTTTGCCGCCACGCGCTTCGCCACCACCAGCACGCCTGCGTCGCCCGCCTGTCCGCCCGACTCGCCGTAGAACGGCGTCACGTCGAGCACCACCTCCCCCTCGTCGCCCGCCCCGAGCTCCTGCACGCACGCGCCGCCGCGCACGATCGCCACGACCTTGCCGTCGGCGTGCTCCCGCTCGTAGCCCACGAACTGCACCTTGCCGCCGGGCACAGCGCCCAACGCCTCGCGATACGCCGGCTCCACGGCGGCTTCCCCGACCTTGCTCCCCTCGCTGCGCGCTCGCGCTTCGGCCATCGCCTGCTCGTAGCCGTCCACGTCCACCTGGAACACCCGCTCGTCGCAGATGACCTGCGTGAGATCGAGCGGGAACCCGTACGTGTCGTAGAGCTTGAAGGCGACCTCGCCCGCGAGCTCCTTCTCGCCGCGCGACCGCATCGACGTGAACTCGTCCTCGAGGATCCGAAGCCCGCGATCGATCGTCTCGCGGAAGCGAACCTCCTCCTGCTCGGCGATCGAGGCGATGAGCTCCTTGCGGGAGACGAGCTCCGGGTACTGGTGGCCCATGAGCGCGACGACCTCGAGCGCGACCTCGTGCAGGAACGGGCGGCGGATGCCGAGCCTGTGCCCGTGGCGAATCGCGCGGCGCATGACCCGCCGCAACACGTACGGACGCTCCGCGCGATCGGGCATCACCCCTTCGGCGATCAGGAACGCCGTGGTGCGAGCGTGATCCGCGATCACCCGCAGGGACACGTCGTCGTCGGCCATCGTCGCCGTGTACTTCTTGCCGGCGACGTCCGCGGCCTTGTGGATCAACGGGCGGAACAGGTCGGTGTCGTAGTTCGACACGACCCCCTGCATCACCGCCGACATGCGCTCGAGCCCGGCCCCCGTGTCGACGCACGGCGCGGGCAGCGGGTCGAGCTTCGGCCTGCCGTCCACGAGCGAGCGATCGAACTGCATGAAGACCAGGTTCCAGATCTCCATCCAGCCACGGCCCGAGTCGTCGGGATCCTGGCCGAACAGCGAGAGATCCGGCTCGCCGCCGAGGAAGTAGTGCACCTCGGAGCAGGGACCGCAGGGACCCGTCTCGCCCATCTGCCAGAAGTTGTCCTTCATCCCCAGCCCGAGGATGCGGTCGTCCCCGAACCCGGTCACCTTCTTCCAGATCGCGCGCGCCTCGTCGTCGGCCGGCACGCCCTCGGCTCCCCCGAACACCGTGATCGCGAGGTGCCGGGTGTCCATGCCGAGCTCGCGCGTGAGCAGCTCCCAGGCAAACGCGATCGCGCCCTCCTTGAAGTAGTCGCCGAAGGAGAAATTGCCGAGCATCTCGAAGAACGTGTGGTGACGCGCCGTGCGTCCCACGTTCTCCAGGTCGTTGTGCTTGCCGCTGATCCGGATGCACTTCTGGCTGGAGGTCGCGCGCGTGTACGGCCGCTTCTCGCGCCCGGTGAACACGTCCTTGAACTGCACCATGCCCGCGTTGGCGAACATGAGCGTCGGGTCGTTCGGAGGGATCAACGCGCCGCTCGGCACGACCTGGTGGTCCTGCTTCTGGAAGTAGCCGAGGAACGCGGAGCGGATGTCGGAGGCGGTTCGGGGCTGGGTCATCTTGGGTCCGGCTACCTAGCCCGAAGCCGGTCGCCAGGGAAGGGGCACCACGCCGATCCGTGCCCCTGCAGACGCAGTTCCCCTCGAATCGACCATGGGCCGCTCCGGGCCCGCGGCCCGATCAGTAGTGATAGTCCAGGACGTAGCCCACGCACGAGGCGTTGTTCGACGCGCTCTTGACCTGCACGTACACCGTCGAGGAGTCCTCCAGCGTGCCCGAGCAGTTGACCTCCGTCGTGAACTTCGTGCTCGAGCAGCACCCCGTCTTGCCCAGCGCCGAGGTCGATTCCTGCGCGTCACCGCCGCACTTCACGTTCGGGGTCCCCGAATCGCACTCGAAGTACGCGCACACGATCAGAGTGCCCGATGCCACCGCCTCGAACGTCGGGTTGACGTCGCAGCCGAACTGGTCGTTGCCGTGGAACTTGAACCAGTCCTGGTCCGCATCGGTCTTCAGGGTTCCGGCGAACGACGACCCGGTGCCGTCGCAGTCCTTCGCATCCGGGCGCGCGATCGCGGTGTCCTCCGTGCTGTTGGGCTCCTGATCCGCTTCGATGCACGCCCCGCCGCTGCCTGCTGCCCCCGCGGCGCCGCCGATTCCCGTGGTGCCCGCCGTGCCTGCCGTACCTGCGTTGCCCGCAGCGCCTGCGTTGCCTGCAGCACCCGCGGAACCTGATGCGCCTGCCGCGCCTGCGGCACCCGCGTTGCCTGCTGTGCCCGCCGTGCCCGAAGCCCCGCCTGCGCCTGCAGCTCCTGCCGCGCCCGCAAGGCCGCCCGAACCGGCGGCCCCCCCGGTGCCAATGCCGGCACTGCCCGCTGCGCCGCCCTTGCTCCCCGCGTCCTTGACGCCTCCCGCCCCTCCCATGGAAGCATCCGTCTCGTCCACCGGGATGTATCCCGGGGTCTCTACGTCCCCGGCCTCTGCACATCCCACCGCTGCGACAACAGCGACGAGCCATGCTCCCAGGAGTCTGCGGGTGGCGCGGTTGCTCACCCGATGCGTTCTGGATCGCCCTTCGTCTCGCGTCAATGCGAGGCGGCGGGCCACGAGGCGTTCCCCCGGGCGTTCCCCGCGAGACCCAGAAGAAGGCGCTTGAACTTGCCGCCGAACAGTTCAGGATCCGCAGCCCCATGAAGTCCCCAACCCTCGCGATCGTTCCCGTCGGCCTGGCACTCCTGCTGTCCGCTTGCGGCCACTCCGAAGAGGAGTGGCAGGCGCAGCTCGGCAAGTACCGGGCCGAGGTGACGCAGGGCAATGCGCGCGCGAAGGAGAACGCGGAGCTCCAGGCCCTGCTCACCAAGGAGCGCGATCGCGTCGCCGAGCTCGAGCAGGAGCTCACCGCCATGGGCGTCAACCTCGACGAGAAGGACCGCACGGCCGGAGAGCTCAGCGACAGCCTCGCCGAGGTGCGTCGCGCCCTCGACGCCTACAAGGCGCGCGCCCACGCCCTCGAGGCGCTTCGCAATCGCATGGCCGTCCTGCGCGCCAGGCTCGAAGGCCTGACCAGCATCGGGTTGAAGGTGAACGTGCGCCGCAATCGACTGGTCATCAGCCTTCCCTCCGACGTGCTGTTCGACACCGGCAGGACCGAGCTCAAGGCGGACGGCCGCACGGCGTTGCTGAAGGTGGCCGAGACCATTCGCAACGATCCGCAGCTTGCCGAGCGGGACTTCCAGGTCTCCGGGCACACCGATGCGCGTCCGTTCAACGGACCTCCCTACCTCGACAACTGGGGCTTGAGCCTGATGCGCGCTCGCCAGGTGCTGCTGCTGCTCACGTCGTCGCAAACCCCCACCGCCAAGCGTCCGGGGGAGCGCCCTCAGGCCGGCGGCGGGCTGCCTCCCACGCACTGGAGCGCGGCCGGCCACGCCGAAACCGATCCCGTCGTCCCCAACGACAGCGCCGAGAACATGCAGCGCAACCGACGCGTCGAGATCATCGTCCTCCCCAATGTCGAGGAGATGATCGATTTGCGATCACTCGCATCCGCGGACCCCGAACCGTCGCCCTACGACGATTCCCCCTACGCGGGCGCTGCACCGAAGAAGGCCCCGGCATCCAAGACCGCGCCGGCCCCGAAGACCGGCCCCGCGCCCAAGGCGGCTCCTGCGCCCAAGGCTGCACCCGCGCCCAAGGCTGCACCCGCGCCCGCGGGCAAGGCGCCCGCGAAGACCCCGGCTCCGCAGCCCGCTCCGAAGGCCCCGGCTCCGCAGCCCGCTCCGAAGGCCCCCGCGCCGATGATGCCGCAGTCGTTCTGACCTCGATCGGTTCTCCTCAACCCGCGCGGTTCGAACGCCTTCGGCGCAACGCGTCCACCACCAGCAGCACCGCCACGACAGGCACGACCGCGAGCACGAGCACCGAGGCCCAGTCCACCCGGTGCTGATCCCTCCACACCGCGTAGCCGTAGGTCCCGTGACTGTAGAGCTGCTGCAACGCCAGGAGCCCGAAGACCGCGGGGAACCAACGCGGGCGTCGCACGAACAGCACTGCGATGACGCCGTTGATCACCACGAAGAGCCCGTGTCGCCAGGCCGGCGAAGGCTCCGCGATCTGCGGCGCGACGATCGCCACCGCGTGGAATACGGCCGAGAGCGCGAAGCCGACGGCCAGGATCACGAAGAGCATCTCACGGACCCGGCGCCCTCTCGCGCTGCCCGCGGGTCCCTCGGTCGTGCCCAACGCGTTCACGCTCCACCTCCGAACACGCGCTCGAGCTCGTCGTGCCGATCGCGCTCCTCGCGTCCCGCGCGCTCCCGGACGAACTCCGCGAAGCGCTCGGAGAGCTCGCGGCACTGCCGATCGATCGGCCCCGCATCGCCTCGCGCACGCAGCTCGCGCACCAGCTCGAGGCACAGGTAGCGCGAGCAGATCGAGGGACGATCGCCGGGGTCCAACGAGCAGCCCGTGGGACCACGGAACACGCACCCCGCGTGATCCGATCGCGGAGGCACCAGGGCGGCGATCTTCGTGCCCGCGAGCACGAGCGACGCGATCTCGTCGTCGGTGAAGACCTTGTCCGTGTTCGTTCCGCAGCAGTACCCGCCGTCCCAACGACCGTGCGGCAGAGGGTACTTCCGGGCGCACTCGCGGCACCTCGTGACTTCGCCGAGGGCCAGGGCGACCTTGTGCCGCAGGCCCCTCAGCTCGACGGCGAGCTCGCGTTCGCGCGTCGTGGCGGCCCGCGCCTCGAGGCGTGCTCGCGCCATGCGGTCGCGCAGGATGCGCAGCTCGTCGGCCCGCGATCTGGGATGACGCAGGCGGTCGAGCAGGTAGGCGACCGGCAGGAGCATGGGCGCGAGTCTAGCGGGAGCGGGGCGAGGCCGGGAGGGCGGGTGCAGGTGCAAAGGGGCGGTAGCACCGCGCGAAGCGCGCAGGTGCGAAGGGACGGTGACGGCGCGGCGCTCGGAGGTCCCGGCGCGTGGGGGGGCGGAGCGATGGATCGACGGTGGGGCAAGACTCTTCGGCACGGGTCATGGGCGGTGGCGTCGCGTGGATGAGGGCCGCTCGCGGCGGAACGAATCTTGCTATCGCCGCGCGCGGTTACGGCGCGTTCCCCGCGCCCCTCACGGACCCAAGGCGGAGGCCCGAATCGATGATCAGCATGCCGCAGCAGACCGCTCCGACACAGGATCTTCCCACCGTCTCTGCTACCCCCCGCGTCTCCGGAGTCTGGAACCTCGCTCCCGCAGGAGCCAGCGACGCCGACCTGGCCGCGATCCTCGTGGCTGCCCTCCATCGCGGCCTCGTCCCCATCCCGCCCCGCAAGAGTCTCCCTATCACCGTCTCGTTCTAGCCCACCCCGAACCCGTTCCCCTCGAACCCCCTCGGAGGTGACTGTGAACTACGTCGTCGAGCTCGAAGGCGGAGAGCGCTGGGAAGTGTCCGTCGATCGCGATCAGCCTTCGCAGGTCCAGATCGAAGGCGCCACGCGCGACATCCAGATCGAAACCCGCGAGGACGGCACGCTGATGGCGCGTATCGACGGCCGTCTGCAGGCGTTGCGCCTCAAGTACGAAGACGGCTGTCTGGTGGTCGAAACCCCCGACGGACGCCGTCGCAAGGTGCGCGTCGAGAAGGCCTCCACGGCCGCCTGGCGCAAGCGCGTCGAGGATCACGTGCCCGAGCGCAAGGAGATCGAAGCCGCCGACTTGCGTGCCCCCATCGCCGGCAACATCTCCGAGCTCCTCGTGGCGGACGGCGCCCGCGTCGAGCGCGGCCAGCCGGTGCTGCGGTTGGAGGCGATGAAGATGCTGAACACGATCGCCTCTCCGTGCGCGGGGGCGATCCGGTTCGAGACGAAGCCCGGGGCGACGGTGCCTGCGGGTGCGTTGCTCGCGCGTGTGGACTCCAAGGAGGTTGCCTCATGACCGACCTGTCGCTGGTCAAGAAGCGGGACTCCCTCTCCGGCGATTCGCAGGACGGAGAAGGGGTCGCGCGGTCCCGTCTCGAGCTGCTGTTCGACGCGGGCAGCTTCGAGGAGCTCGACGCTCAGGTGGTGCACCGGACCGAGTCCTTCGGGATGGGCAAGAAGCGTCCGGCAGGCGACGGCGTGATCACGGGGGTGGGGAGGATCGGGGGGCGTCCGGCCTTTGCGTTCTCGCAGGATCGCGGGGTGCTCGGGGGCTCGCTGGGCGAGGCGCACGCTCGAAAGATCTGCAAGGTGCAGGATCTGGCGGTGCGCAACGGCTCGCCGCTCGTGGGCATCTGCGACTCGGGCGGCGCGCGGATCCAGGAGGGGGTGGACTCGCTGGGCGGCTACGGCGAAATCTTCTTTCGCAACGTGCGGGCCTCCGGGGTCGTCCCGCAGGTGTCGCTCGTGCTGGGTCCGAGCGCGGGAGGCGCCGTCTACAGCCCCGCCCTCACCGACTTCGTGATCATGTCCGAGGGCCAGAGCTACATGTTCCTGACCGGCCCGAAGGTGGTCAAGACCGTCACCTTCGAGGACATCGACACCGAGAACCTCGGCGGCGCGCGGGTCCACGCCGAGCGGTCCGGGGTCGCCCACTTCGCGGCGCGCCACGATGCGGAGGCGATCGCGATCGCGCGACGCATCCTGTCGTACCTGCCGGACAACTGCCAGGTCGAGCCGCCGGTGGCGGACTGCGACGATCCGCCCGATCGGCTGTGCGAGGGCATCGACGGGCTGGTCCCGGGGGATCCGCGTCAGCCCTACGACATCCGTACCATCATCGGCGCGGTCATGGACCGCGACAGCTTCCTCGAGGTCCACGAGCGATTCGCGGGCAACGTCGTCGTCGGCTTCGCGCGTCTCGCCGGACACCCCGTCGGCATCGTCGCCAATCAGCCCGCTGTGCTCGCAGGCTGCCTCGACATCAACTCCTCGCGCAAGGCAGGGCGCTTCATTCGCACCTGCAACGCGTTCCGGCTCCCGATCATCTCGTTCGTGGACGTCCCGGGTTTCCTTCCGGGCAGCGATCAGGAGTACGGGGCGGTGATCAGCCACGGAGCCAAGCTGCTCTACGCGTACTGCGAGTCCTCGGTGCCGAAGCTCTCGGTGATCCTGCGCAAGGCCTATGGCGGCGCGTACATCGTGATGGGTTCCAAGCACATCGGGGGCGACGTGTGTCTCGCCTGGCCGAGCGCGGAGATCGCGGTGATGGGCGGGGCGGGGGCGGTGGAGATCCTCTACCGCCGCGAGATCGCGGCCGCCGCCGATCCCAAGGCCGAGATCGCGCGCCTGCAGGCCGAGTACGCCGAGCAGTTCCTCTCCCCCCGCCAGGCTGCCGAGCGCGGCTTCGTCGACGCGATCATCTCTCCCGACGAGACGCGTCGGAAGCTCTCGCGCATGCTCGGTGCCATCGCGCACCGACGCGACCTGTCCTGGGCGAAGCGCAACGGCAACATCCCGCTCTGAGCCCGGGGCGAGGCCGTCCGGTTCGCCCATCCGTTCGGGTCGCGCGACGCGCCGTCAGGCGCTAGCATACGCGCCCGATGCCCGGCCTCTACGATTCCGAAAACGGCCTCTACACGCCCGCGCAGCTCACGAAGATCCGCTCGTACATGAAGTCCGAGCTCGATCGGTCGATGCGCATGCTCAAGCGCCCGGGCCACCCGCGTCCCTACTTCCTCTCGTATCTGTTCCGCAATCACCGGCGCGAAACCTTCTGGGGGCGGCTCGGTGCGATCATGGAGCACGTGGTGCAGGCGCAGAACAACGTGTTCTGCGACGTCCGCGTGGGCTCCTACCGCTACGACAACGTGGCCGAGGGCGGGCTGCACGAGGATCCCGAGAAGCAGGAGTCGTACGACTACATCCCGATGCCGGCGGAGTGCCACGAGGACGCCTTCAAGTACGGCCTGTGGCGCCTGACCGATGCGCGCTATCGGGAAGCCGCCGAGGAGTTCTACGAGCGCAGATCGCGCGAGCTGCACTTCGTCGACGCCAACCGGCAGCTCCCTTCCCGTGTCCGGCGCAGCCCCGTCACGGCGCTCAAGAGCTCGCGCTTCGAGGAGATCGACGTCGACTACTGGCGCCACCTCGTGCGCAAGGCCGGCGCGGTCACGCGCAAGCACACCGCGATCAAGACCTCGTGGGTCGACTTCACCGCCAGCCACCGCCAGAGCCTGTACGTCGATTCCGAGGGCTCCGAGCAGCTCCGCCAGCAGGCGGTCTTCGAGCTGCGCGCCCACCTCTGGCTCCTGCCCGCCGACGGCAAGGCCGTGCTTCAGGAGCTCAACCTCATCGAAGGCGATCTGCACGACCTGCCCTCCGAGAAGGACTTCGTCAAGCTCATCGAGGAGCGCATCCGTCTGCTCGGCACCCTCGAGAAGGCTCCGCACCTGCACGCGTACTCCGGGCCCGTGCTGCTCTCGCCCGGCGCCGCGGGGCTCTTCTTCCACGAGGTGATCGGCCACCGCCTCGAGGGCTCGCGCCTGCTCTCCGCCGAAGAGGGTGCCACGTTCCGCGATCTGCAAGGCAAGCGCATCGCCCCGCGTTTCATCGACATCGTCGACGATCCCACAAAACGCACGTTCCGCGGCCGATCCATGATCGGGCACTTCCTGTTCGACGACGAAGGCAACCCCGCTCGCCGCGCCACCCTCGTCGAACGCGGTGTGCTCGAGAGCTTCCTCACGGGGTCTGGTCCGCTGCCGGGCCAGCGTGAGCTCAACGGCCACGCGCGCAACGCCTACCACGAGCGCCCCATCTCCCGCATGGGCAACCTGTTCGTCGTCAACCGCGAGCCTGTCGCGCCCGCCGAGCTGCGCGAGCGGTTTCTCGAAGAGATCCGGCGCCAGAAGAAGAAGTACGGGATCTGGGTCAAGGAGACGTTGGGGGGCGAGACCGGGACCTCGAGCTACGACTTCCAGGCGTTCAAGGGCGAGATCATGCACGCCGTGCGGGTGTTCGCCGACGGACGCGAGGAGCCGGTGCGGGGAGTGGACTTCGTGGGGACGCCGCTCAGCGCGCTCGACGCGATCCTGTGCATGGGAGACGATGACACGCTCGACAACGCGTGGTGCGGGGCGGAGTCGGGCACGCTTCCGGTCTCGACGATCGCGCCCAGCGCGCTGCTGCGCAACCTGGAGCTGCAGGCCAAACGGCGCGAGAGTCTGACGCAGTACGCGATGCCGTTGCCGTACGAGCAGGGGGCCCGGCGCGGAGCCTGAGCCCTGGCGCACCCCGAGCCTAACGGGGAATCGGCAGCTCCGTCGGGAATCCCTCCGGAAGCTCCACCGCGTCGTTCGAGCCGAACAGCAGCGCCTCCGTCGCCCGCGCCCGCGCATACAGATCGTCGGGCAACGGCCCATCACATCCCGAAGGCGCCAGCTTGCTCAACACCCAGTCCAGCGCCGCACCGCTCGGACCGCGTCCGTGCGCGCCCGACCCGCAGGCCTGCATCAGCGCCAGGTATCCCAGCCCCTCGGTGCCGAAGGTCGCGAGGTAGGCGCGCAGCTCCGCACGCTCGTTCGCGCTCATGTCCGGCGGGCACAGCGCGCAGGGCGGCGTTCTCCCTCCCGGCTCCGCGTGCCGGTCATCCGCCAGGTGACGCACCTCGTGCACGACCACCGCTTGCGCCAGCCATGCCGCGGCCCGGCCCAGCGCGTGCTGCAACGCCTCGTCCGACGACAGCTCGCGCGAGGTGCGCGCCAGGAAGTCCGCATCGGCCCGAGTCAACCGCTGACGGTTCTTGCGCGCGTTCTTTTCCGCCGCGCGGCTCACCATCCGAAGCGCCCGCTCGCTCAGCCCGTCCCACGGAACCTCGTCGATGATCACCGTGCTCCCGGGCCCCTTGCGCTCGCGCAGCGCCGCTGCCGCCGCCACGAGCCGATCGCGCTTCGACGCGCCCTGCTCGAGGGCGTCGATCGTCTCGGGGGTCAGCATGCGCGCCGCCTCCTTGCGCACGTGCGCGGCGAACACCCGCTGCTGTCCCGTGCGCTCGAGCGCCGGCTCCCGCGCGAACATCGGAAGCATCTGAGCGGTCACGAACTCCGCGATGCGATCCGTGATCACCAGAGCGCCGTCGTGCTCGATCGAAGTCTGCCCGAAGAACGCTTCGACCAGGTTGGTGCGGTCCGCCCTCGCGAGGAGCATGGCTCGATAGGGCTCGCCGGCGCTGGTGACCTGCATGTCCGCCAGCACGTTGTAGCTGCGCGCGAACAGCAGAGACCCGCGCGGGTTGCGTTCCAGATGGTGCTCGACGCGCCAGGCCAGGCCGTTGCGCGCCATGTACAGGTTCCACCCGCGCCACAGCTCCGTCAGCTCCGGCGCATGCCCCCGTACGTCGTCCATCATCTTGTCGTGCAGATCGTCGAGCAGCACCCCCAGGTTCGGATCCTTGCCGGCCTCGTCGCGCAGCGCCGAAAACGTGCGATCGGCTTCATGACGCCCGATCGTGTACGGGTCGTGCTGCATCGCGATCACCCACGCGGGGAGCAGCTCCCGGTGCACGCGCTCGAAGTCGATCTGGGCGAGCACCGCCGCGCTTGTCGGGTGTGACGGGCGGAAGGTCTGGGGACGTCGCGGAGCCGCGGCGGCCTTCGCTTCGAGATCGGACCGCGTGGGCTGCACCGCGTGCTCTCCGACTGCCCACGCAGCGATGACGACACCGGCGAGCGTCGTGAGCACCCGCGCGAGCAGCGACCACGGCCGCCTCGCCTGTCGCGAACCCCATCCTTCGTCTTCGGGGTCGGCCGCCTCGCTCCGCCTTCGCTTCGGAGGTCGCTCGCTCCGTCGCTGTGGCCCCGGGGTGCATGCGTTGGAAGGCAATGCCCGCCGGTTCCGAATCCATGGGTCGAAGGGCACGATCAGGGCACTCTTGTCCATGGTTGCTCCGGTCGAACAGAGAGCCTCGCGGCGAGGTTGTTCCCGCGCGGCTCATCTTCCAGCATTCGGGCATCAATCCGCCGGGAGCGGCCGAGTCGTCGTGTCCCCGCGGGCGCGCTCAGCCGTACTGCTTGATCAGCATCCAGACTCCGATCCCGAGCCCGACGCCCACGACGATCTTGCGAACCACCTGTTGGCCGATCCTGCGGGCCACGCCTGCGCCGAGGTAGCCTCCGGCGATCGCGCCGACGGCCATGGCGAGGGCGATGTTCCACACGACGCGGTCCTGCAGGATGAAGGTGATCGAAGCGACCGCGTTGATGCACACGTTGGCGAAGTTCTTCAGCGCGTTGGCTCGATGGATGCTCTTCGTACCGAGGATTCCCAGGGCGGCGAGCATGAGGATCCCGATGCCCGCGCCGAAGTACCCCCCGTACAGGGCCACGAGGAACTGGAACCCTGCCACGCAGGCGAGCCTCCACCAGGGTGGACTCCCCTCGGTGTCGCCTCCCAGGGGCAGCGCCCACCGTCGCACCGGCCCCTGCGCCACGAACAGCCCCGTGGCACCCAGGATCAACCAGGGTACCAGTCGGCTGAACATCGCGTCTCCCGTTCGCAGCAGGAAGATCGCGCCGATCAGACCCCCCAACACGCTGGGAATGCCCAGCCAGAGCATCTCGATCCGCCGGTCGCCCAGCTCCGAACGGTAACCCCAGAACGCGCCGAACGAGCCTGGCACCAGCGCGACGGTGCTCGTGGCGTTGGCCGCGATCGGCGGAACCCCCGCCGACAGCAGTGCAGGGAATGTGAGCAGCGTCCCTCCTCCGGCCACCGAGTTGACGGCCCCGGCGGCGAAGGCGGTCGCAACGAGGAGCGCGATTCGGATCATGCGTCGCGGCGGCTGCCGTCAGCCTTCGTAGCGGATGTTCAAGAGCACGTACTCGATGTCGCCCTTCGGCCGCGATACCGTCACGTTGTCCCCCACGCGCTTGCCCAGCAGGGCACGCGCCAGCGGCGACTCCAGGCTGATCCTTCCCGTGCCCACGTCGAACTCATCGGGACCCACGATCCTCCACGTGTGCTCTTCGCCGTCCTCGTCCTCGACCGTGATCCAGGCCCCGAAGTACACGCGCCCCCGATCGGCGGGGATGCCGTCCGCCACCGTGAGGCTGTCGAGCCTGCGCGTGAGGAAGCGAATGCGTCGATCGATCTCGCGCAGACGCTTCTTGCCGTAGATGTACTCCGCGTTCTCCGATCGATCGCCCTGGGCCGCTGCCGCCGCCACCTCCGCAGTGACCCTGGGGCGCTCCGCCTTCCAGAGGTGCTCGAGCTCGCCCTGGAGCTTCTTGTACCCCTCGACCGTGATGTACGACGAGCGTCGTGCGGCGGGCGTTTCGGCGGGCTCCGGCTCGTCGTCCCGATCATCGTCCTCTTTCGCGAAGGCTTTCGACATGGCTTTCCGGCACGCGAGTGTAGCACGCGTCCCCGGCTTGACAGTTGCCCGCGATGGCGGACCATGAAGCTCGTCCCTCCGGATCACCCCCCGTCCAGGAGTCCTCTCCCGATGCGCCTCCCCGCGGCATGCCGCCTTGCCCTCGCGTCCGTCGCCGCCCTCGCCGTCGCATGCTCCTCGTCCAACCCCGCCGATCCGGCCCAGCACGACGCCGGCTCCGATGCCGCCGTCGCGTCCGATGCCGAACCCGAGGCCTCCGAGCCCTTCGACATCGATCCATCGCGCATCCGAGCCGACATCGCGGTGCTGACCTCCGACGCGTTCGAAGGCAGGCTTCCGGGTTCTCCGGGCGGGGAAAAAGCGCTCGAATTCGTCGAGTCGCACTTCGGGAAGCTCGGCCTGCAACCGGTGACCTCGACCGGCTTCCGCATGGGATTCGCGTTCGACCAGTGGGTCAAGAGCGGCCCGGCGATCCTCGAGCTTGCCGGATCCACCCTGAAGGAGGGCACAGACCACACCCTGCTTCAGTACTCCGGCTCCGGCTCGTCGAATGGCGATCTCGCGTTCGTCGGCTTCGGCCTCACGATCCCCCCGTTCGACGCGGCGGCGCACCCGGGCTGCCCCTTCGATCCGCAGACCGGCTATGACGACTACGCGGGAGTCGACGTCACGGGCAAGACGGTCGTGGTGCTCCGGCACGGCCCCAAGGAGAACCTGTCGATCGCCTCGAGCTGTCCTGCGAACGACGCCGCGAAGGGGGACGGGCAGCTCCTTTACTTCGGATACAAGGCTGCGAACGCGAAGCTGCACGGCGCGCGCGCCGCCCTGTTCGTGCAGGACTGGTCCCACGACGCAGCCCCGATGCAGGGTACTCTGGATGCCGCCTACTACGACCCGTCGTTCCCGGTGTTCTCCGTCGATCGCGACAAGCTGATCGCCGCAGTGCCCGACATGAAGAGCTGGGCCGAGACGATCAACTCCACCCTCGCTCCCCACTCCGTCGTCACCGACGTCANGGTCTCCCTGTCTGCCCAAACGGCGATCGAGAACGTGCAGACCGCGAATCTCGTCGGGTCTGTGCTGGGCACCGACCCGGCGCTCGGCTCCGAGGTCGTGGTGATCGGCGCGCATGTCGATCACCTCGGAAAGGACCCCTCCACCGGGGAGATCTTCCGTGGGGCCGACGACAACGCGTCCGGGACCGCGGTCATGATGGAGCTGGCGCGCGCGGTCGTGCTCACCGGCCTGAAGCCCGCGCGAACGCTGGTTTTCGCCGGCTTCAACGCCGAAGAGGTCGGACTCATCGGCTCGTGCCGATATGTCGAGCAGCCTCCCTGGCCTCTCAGCAAGACCGTAGCGATGTTCAGCATCGACATGGTCGGCGCAGGCGACGGCAGCGGGCTCGTGCTCTACGGGGCCAAGGAAGCGTCGATGGCGTGGATCGGCCAGCTCATGTCGGCCTCCGCCGCGGCGAGCGCGTTGCCCTTCCAGGTGCTTCCCGAGGCCTACGTCCCCAACTCCGATCACGCGTGCTTCGCGCAAGCCGGAGTGCCGGCGGTACTCGCGCTGAGCGCCGGAGAGCACGCCTACTATCACACGCCCCAGGACACGCTCGATACGATCCTCGATGCGGACCTGGAGGCGTCGGCCCGCCTGCTCTGGGCGACCCTCCAACCCCTGGCCATGGGTACGGAAAAGCAAATCCCGACACCGTGAAGCTGCGCCCGACGAGGCGTTCCCCTTCGCTCGGCGTCGGTCTATCCTCGCACCCATGGGCCGTGACCGGACCGCAGATGCCGGGGAGCACGTCGAGGGCGAGCGTCCGACGGACGATCCCGAGGGGGCCGCGGAGGCGTTGATCGCTTCGCTCAGGCAACGCGCCGAGAGCGCCGAAGCACGCGTGCGGATGCTTGCGGTCCAGCTCGAGCAATCCCGTACCGCGTGCGCCGCAGCCGAGGAGCACGCGGAGTCGTTGAAGCGGCGCAACGACCAGCTGCGGTCCGACTTGCAG